>NZ_CASGGV010000245.1:0-397 GCF_949319125.1 Frankia sp. Hr75.2
GACGGCCACGACGCAGACCAGCGGGAGGTTCAGCCGGGCGGCCGTCTCCAGCTCGGCGATGTGGAACTGGAAGGAGGAGTCCCCGGTGATCAGCATCATGGGGCGCTTGCCGCCGTCCGCCACCCCGGCGCCGACCGCGTAGGGCAGCCCGGTGCCCAGGTGGCCGAAGTTCTGGTTCCACATCACGTCGTGCGGCTTGGCCTGGGAGTACGTCCAGCCGAAGATCGTGGTGGCGCCGCCGTCGCGGATCATGATGCCGTCCGGCGGGAAGACCTTGGTGGCCTCGACGATCAGCCGCGCCGGGTGCACCGGCGACATCCCCGCCGGGGCGGTCTCCGCGAGTTCGGCCAGCTGGGCGGCGTCCTGGCGGATCCAGCCGTCGAGCTCGGGGGTCGGC
>NZ_CASGGV010000246.1:0-382 GCF_949319125.1 Frankia sp. Hr75.2
TGAGTCTCCTTCAACCCTGGCGACGGCCGGCTGCGCCGCCCCCTGCTTGCTCCACATGTAGTCGGCCTTGCCGTGCTCAACCGCCCACTTCGCCGCCTCGTCGAAGTCGATGATGGCGAGGTACTCCTTGAGTAGCAGCAAGGTTGGCCTCCCAGCCCAGGCCCGCCGCGGAGCAGATGAACCCGGTTCGCGCGGTGGACTGGACGACCTCAGGTCGACGGTGGGACAGCGGTGGTCTCGGGTAGCGCGCGGATCCATCGCGCCAGGCGGTCCCAGAGCTGGTGGCGGGTGCCCGCGGTGTTGTGGCAGTGCCCGGACCTCGGGAGCCGGAACAGTGTGATGTCGTCGGAGGAACTGTAGGCACGGGCTTCGTCGTGATGGT
>NZ_CASGGV010000247.1:0-381 GCF_949319125.1 Frankia sp. Hr75.2
CACCCGCGGCGGGACGCTGGTCTACCGGGCCACGCTCGCGCAGTGGCATCGAGACCGCCGGGCCACCCGGCCCAAGACTGCCAGGCTCGCCGGCAACGAGCAGCTGCGCAGCTACGTGCAGGACCGGCTCGCCGGGCCGGTCCGGCGCGGCGACGGCACGGTGGTGCCCGGCCCGTGGACGGCGCCGTTCACCGGCAGGAACAAGCCGCACCGCCAGGACCGCCGCTGGGTCAGCGCGTGGAGCCCGGAGCAGATCTCGCGGCGGCTGCGGGTCGATTTTCCCGACGACCCGACGACCCGACGATGCGGATCTCGCATGAGGCGATCTACCAGGCCCTTTACATCGAGGGGCGGGGGACGTTGCGCCGTGAGCTGGTCGCG
>NZ_CASGGV010000248.1:0-373 GCF_949319125.1 Frankia sp. Hr75.2
TGCGACCAGCTCACGGCGCAACGTCCCCCGCCCCTCGATGTAAAGGGCCTGGTAGATCGCCTCATGCGAGATCCGCATCGTCGGGTCGTCGGGAAAATCGACCCGCAGCCGCCGCGAGATCTGCTCCGGGCTCCACGCGCTGACCCAGCGGCGGTCCTGGCGGTGCGGCTTGTTCCTGCCGGTGAAAGGCGCCGTCCACGGGCCGGGCACCACCGTGCCGTCGCCGCGCCGGACCGGCCCGGCGAGCCGGTCCTGCACGTAGCTGCGCAGCTGCTCGTTGCCGGCGAGCCTGGCAGTCTTGGGCCGGGCGGCCCGACGGTCTCGATGCCACTGCGCGAGCGTGGCCCGGTAGACCAGCGTCCCGCCGCGGGTA
>NZ_CASGGV010000249.1:0-360 GCF_949319125.1 Frankia sp. Hr75.2
TGCCGCGTGGTGGTGAGCTCATCGACTCGCCGGTACTCGACTACCGAACAGTCCGCGGCGTCAACAGCTACAGCTCGCTAACCCCGGCGCGGGAGGTCGCTGACGGATGCGCTCGCCTCACCGAGTTCTGCGGCGTGCCGTTCCTGGGCGTCGATTTCAAGATCGACCACGCGACGGGAGAATGGTTCTTCCTGGAGACCAACTCGATGCCGTGCTTTTAGGGATACGACGAACGCGCGGACGGCGCCATCTCCCGCGCGATCGTCGACTGGCTCAGCACGCCGGAATGCTGACGCGCCGCGTGCCACGCACGTCCTGTGGGGTACCGACACTCGGGCACCGGCGTTGACTTGGGCTTTT
>NZ_CASGGV010000250.1:0-359 GCF_949319125.1 Frankia sp. Hr75.2
GACCGGACCAGCCTCGGCCCACCACGCCGGCACCACCGGCGCGGTCCACAGCACTGCCCAAAGACCGTCACTTACAGCAAGATCTCTAAGCCACGTGAATGTTTACCAACCCGGTTCCCTGCTCCGTACCTACCGGACCCCGACGATCCCGCGCCTCCCGGCCACGGCCTCCTACTGCGGTGGGCCTGTGTGCGCATCCGATGACCTGGTGTGCCCCGTTAATTCCGGACAGGCGTTATTAAACTGATTTACGCTGCGGACTGCTTTTTCGGGTACTCGTCGTAGACCTGTTGTGGGGTGCAGTAGTCGAGTCCCGAGTGGCGGCGTGTCGTATTGTAGCGGAGTTCTATGTACCGGGT
>NZ_CASGGV010000251.1:0-358 GCF_949319125.1 Frankia sp. Hr75.2
GGGCGCGTATCTGGTTGTGATCAAAGGGGGGTCCGGGTGAACTCCTTGATCCAGATCATCGAGGCGCGGAGGTGAAGGCCGGCAAGGTAGCTGCCCGGGGTCTTGTCGTAGCGGGTGGCGATTCCCCGCCAGGCCTTCAACTTGTTGATCAGACGTTCGACGGTGTTCCGTTCCTTGTAGAGATCAGCGTCGTGGCGGACGGGGCGCCCACCCCTGCTGCCCTTCCTCGTGCGGTTGGCGGCCTGGTCGGCCTTCTCGGGAATGACGGCCTTGATGCCACGTCTGCGCAGGTAGGCACGGTTGCCGCGCGACGAGTACGCCTTGTCCCCGGCGACCGCCCCGGGTCGGGTACGGGGAC
>NZ_CASGGV010000252.1:0-356 GCF_949319125.1 Frankia sp. Hr75.2
TCGGAGACACGCTCGACGGCGGCCTCGATGCCCTTCTTCAGGCCGATCGGGTTCGCGCCGGCGGCGACGTTGCGCAGGCCCTCGCGCACCAGAGCCTGGGCGAGGATCGTGGCGGTGGTGGTGCCGTCACCCGCGACGTCGTTGGTCTTCTTCGCGACTTCCTTGACGAGCTCCGCGCCGATCTTCTCGTACGGGTCCTCGAGCTCGATCTCCTTGGCGATGCTGACGCCGTCGTTGGTGATCGTGGGGACGCCCCACTTCTTCTCCAGCACGACGTTGCGACCCTTGGGGCCGAGCGTGACCTTGACCGCGTCGGCCAGCTGGTTCATGCCGCGCTCCAGGCCGCGCCGTGCCTC
>NZ_CASGGV010000253.1:0-355 GCF_949319125.1 Frankia sp. Hr75.2
GTCGTCATCCTGATCGCCGGCGCCAACCGGGACCCGCGGGTGTTCCCCGACCCGGACCGGCTGGATGTGACCCGCTTCGCCGGTCCCGGGTCGGCTCCTCGCCATCTGGCGTTCGGGCTCGGCGCGCACTTCTGCCTCGGGGCACAACTCGCCCGGATGGAGCTCGAGATCGTCCTGGCGACGCTGTTGCGCCACGCGCCGGGCCTCACCGTGCTGGATCCGGCGCCGAGTTATCGCGAAACCCTGACCATCCGCGGCCTGCGAAGCCTGCGAGTCCGGTTGGAGGCTGCAGGCACCCGGCCGGATGCGAGCCCGGCGGACCAGACGGAACAGGCGGGCCGATCGGTCGGATGAG
>NZ_CASGGV010000254.1:0-346 GCF_949319125.1 Frankia sp. Hr75.2
GATGAACATCGATGGAAACCGACGGAGGCTTCACGGATGCCAAGTGAGAATGTCGCCAGAAGGCGCAAGTTTTCACCGGGTCGACACGTCTCGGCTTTCGCCTTCGTACTCGGCATCGCCATATTCGGATCGGCATGTTCCGACGGGTCGGAGCCGATCCCGGAAACGTCGCCGACGGCACAGCCACGGCCCGCGGGACCGGTCGCCGACTTACACGAACTAAGCGGCGGTAACGGTGTCAGCATGGGTTCCCCGACGAAGGTCGACCTGACGGGCACCGGCTACGTCGAGAACGAGTACGCCGCATCAGGGACAGCGACCTCGTACGACCCGCAAGGTGCGCTAG
>NZ_CASGGV010000255.1:0-79830 GCF_949319125.1 Frankia sp. Hr75.2
GTGCACGACGACGGGGGTTCCGTCGCTGCTGTCGCCGCGCCGGACCAGGAGGGCCAGCCCCGCCGCGACGAGCGTCGCGATGCCGGCGACGACGAGGGAGACGTGCAGGCCGGTCATGAAGGCCGCGTGGCTGCCCGCGGTCACGGCGGCCTGGACGGATTCCGACGCGCCGGTCACCTGGGGCGCTACTCCCTGGCTGATGAGCTGCTCCGAGTCGGTCAGCCGGTTCGCGACCTCGGCGGGGGTGCCGGCGCCGGTCAGCCTGTCGACCATGACCGATGCCACGCGGCTGCTGAGCACCGAGCCCAGGACGGCCGTCCCGACGACCCCGCCGAGCTGCAACGCCGTGGTCTGCAGGCCACCGGCGACCCCGGCGTCGTCGACCGGGGCGTTGCCGACGATCGCCTCCGCGCTGGCCGTGATGACCAGGCCCATCCCGATGCCGAGCATCAGCAGCGACGGCCACAGCGCGTTGAAGCTGGAGCCGGGCTCGAGCCCGGTCAACAGGAGCAGCGCCGTCCCGGACAGCACCAGGCCGATCACCATCGGCGGGCGGGGGCCGAACCGCTCGGTGGCGCTGCCTGCGATCGGTGACATGATCATCATCGCCAGGGTTAGCGGCAGAATGCGGACACCGGTCTCGATCGGCGAGGTGTCCTGGACGTTCTGCAGGAACAGCGTGACGAAGAACAGCACACCGAACAGCGCGAAGAAGTTGATGACGAGAACAGCGCTGCCCACCGAGATCGACCGGTTGCCGAAGAGCCGCATCGGCAGCAGGGGAGCGGCCACCCGGGTCTCGATCACCGTGAACAGCACCAGCACGGCCAGCCCGGCGAAGACGCAGGCGAGCGTCTTCGGGTCTGTCCAGCCCCAGGTTGACGCCTTGATCAGGCCGAACACGAGGCCGACCAGGCCGCCGGACAGGGTGATGATGCCGGGGATGTCGTGGCGCTGCCCGGTGCTCTCGCTGCGGGACTCACGCAGCACCGCCAGGCCCACGGCCAGCGCGATCGCGCCCATCGGCACATTGATGTAGAAGACCGACTCCCAGCTCACGTGCTCGACCAGCAGGCCGCCGATGATCGGTCCGCCGGCGATCGAGATGGACGACGCGCCGCTCCAGATGCCGATCGCCCGGTTCAGCTCCTTGGGCGGGAACGCGCCGCGCAGGATGGCCAGCGTGTTCGGCATCAGCATGGCTCCGAACACGCCCTGGAGCGCCCGAAGCGCGATGATCCCGACGATGTTGCCGACCAGGCCGATGGCCAGTGAGGTGAGCCCGAACCCGACCACGCCGATCAGGAAGATCAGCTTGCGGCCGTACCGGTCGCCGAGCTTGCCGCCGAAGACCAGCAGGGCGGCCAGGGCGAGGAGATAGGAGTTCGTGATCCACTGCAGGTCGGTCAGTGAGGCGCCGAGATCCTCGGCGATGCGCGGGTTCGCGATCGAGACGACCGTCCCGTCCAGGCCGACCATGATCACACCGAGGGCGACGCTCGTCAGCGTCCACCAGGGATTACCCCGCCGGCCGCCGGTGCCCTCCGCTGGCGCGGACCGCGTCCGCTGATCGTCGGCGATGACGGGCTGTGACATTGCGGAAATCCTTTCGCCGGACAAGCGGGCGGTCGTGACGATTGGTATAAACGGAGGAGATCTTCCGGATAACCTTAGCAGGTTAAGTGGAGAGATACCTCCGTATATAAAGGTAGGCTCGTCACATGGACAGTGCGCGACGCGGCGGAAACCGTGTGGCGACGGCTGGGCGAGCCGGGAAGGTAGTCCCCGCACTGCGGGTCGACGCGGAGCGTAACCGCGAACGCATTCTGCAGGCTGCCGAAGAAGTCTTCGCGGAACGCGGTATCGACGTCGGTCTGGAGGAGATCGCCCGCCGGGCCGGGGTCGGGATCGCCACGCTCTACCGCCGCTTCCCGACCCGCGCCGACCTGCTCGAGGCGAGCTTCGAAGGAAAGATCCGCGAGTACCTGGTGGCCGTGGGCCGGGCGCTGGAAAGCCCGAGCGCGTGGGCGGGTTTTCGGCAGCTCGTCGAGTACCTGTGCGGCGCTCAGGCGTCCAACGCGGGCCTGCGCGATCTGATCACCCTGCGGTTCCCGTCGTCCAGCGTGGTCGAGGAACTCAAGGCGCAGGCACACGCCGGCCTGGAGGAGCTCATCGCGCGGGCCCAGCGGGAGGGCTCGCTACGGCCCGATTTCGTCGCCGCCGACATCGGCATCCTGCTGCTCGCGAACGCCGGCCTGGTCACCGCGACCCATGACGCGGCGCCCGACGCGTGGCGCCGCTTCACCGCCTACCTGCTCGACGCCTTCCGTGCCGAGGGCACGGCGCGAACCGATCCCGTACCGGTTGCACCCACCCCGGATCAGATCGAGCGCTCCGTGCAGAGCATGGCCACGACCGTCCGGCGCGGCTAGGAGGCCCGGCCCGGCCCGGCCCGGAGCCCTGCCCTGCCCGGCGCGGCGCTCGGGTCAGGCCGCCTGGCGCCAGGCTTCGGCCAGCGCGGCGAAGCTGCCCTGGCGGCGGGCCCGGTCCAGGCTCGGCGTGACGATGACGATCTCGTCGACCTGGGCCTGCTGCTTCATCTCCAGCAGCCGCTCGGCCACGGCCTTCGGCTCGCCGGTCACCATCCGGCCGTCGTCGGGGCGTCGGGCGGCCCGGAACCGCTCCGAACGGGCATAGCCGCGGATGTCCTCCGGCCGCAGCGGCTCGCGCACCCCGCGGCTGATGTTCTGGATGGTGAGGGTCCAGGCCGCCTCGAAGTCGAGCGTGGCCTCCTCGTCCTCACTGGCGAAGGCGAGCACGGACATCGCGGAGTACGGCTGCGTGCCCTCGGCCCGCGGGGTGAACTCGCGCCGGTAGGCCCGCAGCGCGTCGAACGCCAGCTCAGGGCTCATGTGGTGGGCGAACACCGCGCTCATGCCATTGACGGCGGCGAACCGGGGGCCATACGGGCTCGAACCCAGGACGAACATCTCCGGGCGCTCGTCGATCACCGGCGCTGCCACCAGCTGCGCGTAGGGATGACCGGCCGGGAAACCGTCACCGAGGAACGCGAGGAGCTCGCCGACCTGCCCGGGGAACTCCGCGCCCGCGTCGGCGGACGCCCCGCGGCGCAGTACGTGCGCGGTCAGCGGGTCGGTTCCCGGCGCCCGGCCGAGCGCGAGATCGACCCGCCCCGGGTACATCGCGAGCAGTGTCCGGAACGTCTCGGCGACCTTCATCGGCGCGTGGTTGGGCAGCATGATCCCGGCCGCGCCGACCCTGATCCGGGACGTCTGCGCCCCGACGTGCGCGGTCAGCAGCTCGGGGGAGCTGCACGCCAGGCTGGTCATGTTGTGATGTTCGGAGACCCAGTACCGCCGGTACCCGGCCGTCTCGGCGGTCCGGGCGACGGCCACCGCCCCGGCGATCGCCGCGCTCGGACTCTCGCCGTGCTCGATCCCCACGAAGTCGAGCACCGCCAGCGGAAGCGAACCCTCAACGACATCCACCTCAGGGTCAATGTCCCCGCCGTCCACGGGCATTCCCTCGTCAGTCGCGAACGTCGTCAGTCGCGGATGTCGTCAGTCACGAACGCGCCGTCCGCAGGTCCGCCTCCGCGACGAATGATCCCGGCCCGGCCCGGCCGAGTTGACAGGGGCGTGGGCCTGACGGGTCATGGATGGCTGGAGACGGCAGGCGCGGTCGTCGTTGAACTGGCTGGCCGGGCGGCGGGGCGGGCACACGATGAACCGGGTGGTGGGTGTGGCATGAAGGCGGCCGGGGGTAGCCGGACAGCCGTGCTGGTCTGCCAGGGCCGGGCGGTCGCGGACGGACGGATCGCTCCCGGCCGGTTCACCGACCCGGTCGCGGTCTCGCTCCTGCGGGCCGACGAGCGGCGCACGGTCGAGCAGGTGCGGGCCGGCACACCGCCCTCCGGCTGGCTCGAACGTGTCGACTACGAGTCGGTGCGGGCCTGCGCGGAGATCGTCGTCCCGCGCACGATCGCGATCGACGACGCGGTGCGCGAGCGGACCTCCCCGCAGGCCGTGCTCCTCGGCGCCGGCCTGGACGACCGGGCGTGGCGCATGCCGGAACTCGCCGACCGCGTCGTCTTCGAGGTCGACCACCCGGACTCCGCGCGCGACAAGCGTCAGCGGCTCGCCGGGCTGCCGGCGCCGACGCGGCCGGTGCGGCCCGGGAAGCCCGGGGAGCGCGTGCGGTTCGTCTCCGTCGACCTCACCCGCGACCGGCTCGAAGGCGCCCTGGCCGCCGCCGGCCACCGGGCCGACACGCCCACGACCTGGATCTGGGAGGGTGTCGTCCCGTATCTCACCCGCCCGGAGGCCGCCCGGACCGTGGCCGCCGTCGCGACCCTCTCGGCCCCGGGCAGCCGGCTGATCGTCAACTATCAGGCCCCGCAGGCCGCGATCGCGATCGGGCAGCTGATCGCCCGCTCGATGGACGTCCTGGCCCGCCGCCGCGGGATCTGGGCGAACGAGCCCTGGCGGTCACGCTGGACGGCATCCGCGATGCGGGACCTGCTCGGCCGCAACGGCTTCACCGTGCGCAGCGACGATGACCTGCTCACCATCGCGACCAGGCTGACGACGCCCACGCCGCGTCGCGCCTCGCTGCGCAGCGGTCGGGTCGCCGTCGCCGACCGACCGGCCTGAGCGGACGTCCAGCCGGCGGGGCGGAATGTCAGGGGAGGCTCAGCTCGGTAGCCAGCCGGCACCGGGCGGGTGCTCCGGGCCGGGCCGGGCGTGAATGCCGGCCCACACACTGTCCCGCGCCCTTGTGATGGCGACGTACATCTGCCGGCGCTCCAGCTGGACGCGTTCACCGAACGCGTCGGCGGACTCGGACGGCCATTGCGGCCGCGGGAAGAGATTGCGATCGGGAATGCAGACGTGGGCGAAGTCGAGGCTTTTGGCGCGGAAGTACGTCCCGACCTTGACCGCCTCGCAGGTGGTTCCGTCGTAATTCATGAGGGAGACCGCAGGAATTCCCCGTTCGGTGAGCACCCGCAGCCATCGCCGCTCCGCGTCGTTCGTCGGCACGAGCACCGCCATGTCGCCGTAGCGCACGTTCCGGTGCTGCCTGAACTCGACGAGATGGTCGCAGAGCGCGGCGTCCTGCGCCGTCTCGCCGGACACGGTGACCTCGTGGATCTCGCCGCCGGGGCGCTCGACGTCGACCTCGCGGCGTCCCCGCTCCCGGACGCCGTCGAGATCCTCGAAGCTGTCGTCGGCGAGCACCGCCTGGGCGTAGCGCAGAATCCGCTCGCGGTTGCGGTAGTTCCGCGCCAGCACGGTGGAGCGTCCGACGACGGCGACGCCGGCCTCGGCGAGGGTGAAACCGCCGGGATAGATGGACTGCTGGCCGTCGCCGACCACGAGCAGGCCGTCCGGCCGGTCGCCGACGAAGGCGTGCAGCATCTGCAGGCCGACACAGGTGAGGTCCTGCACCTCGTCGACGATCACCGCGTCGTACCGGGTGTCGGAGCTTTCCCGCACCAGGTCGCGGGCGCGCAGCAGGACATCGTCGCGGTCGAGGACGCCGCGCTCCACCCGGAGCTGCTCGTACCGCTCGTAGAGGTCCCACACCGCGCGGCGGTGGGTCGGCTGCAAGGGGGTGCTGCGCCCGACCCGAGCCAGCTTCGCGTACTGCGCGAACTCGGTCAGGCCCCGGCCCTTGATGACCGTCGCGATCTCGTCCTTCCAGTACCCCGTCACGAGGCCGAGCCCGGGCAGGGCCGAGTACTGCCCGACCTGACCCCACGCGCGCCAGAAGCAGGTGTCGGCGACGTCCTGCTGGTGCTGGTGCGCCAGGCCGTGCTCGCGCAGGCAGCGGGCGGCGACGGCGTGCACGGTGGCGAACTCGACCCGGTCGACATGGTCGGGGGCCATCCGGGCGAGCAGCGCGCGGTAGACCGGGCCGAGGGTACGCACCAGCGTGGTGAACAGCACCCGTTCCCCACGCGCGGCCAGGTATTTGGCGCGGTGCAGGGCGACGACCGTCTTGCCGGTGCCGGCCGCGCCGCGCACGCGGGCCGGCCCCGACCACTGCCGTCCGGCGAGGCGGGCCTGCTTCGGGTGCAGCCAGGTCATCCAGGTCTCGACGGGCTCGCGGTCCGCGGCGTCGCGGAGCTCGCGCCAGAGGTCCTCGCGGCTCATCAGCGCACCCTGACCCGCCTCGCCGTCCACTGAGGCCCTGGACGGTGCCGTGGCGATCGGCGCGACTGGCACGAGGGGCAGAAATGGCGTGACCGGCGTGACCGGCGCGGTTGGTGCGCCCATGGCCGCCGTGACCGCGCGGGGAGTCCCGGAGGCGGACGGCGTCGGCGGGCCCGGCATCGCCGCCTGCCGAGGTGCCTGCCGCGCGGCCTGGCGGCGGACGGGCCGGGCGGCCGGTGCAGGCGGGTCCGTGGCGCGGGGCATCGGCGGGCAGCCGTCCGCGAGACAGGTCAACAGCCGTTCGACCAGGTCCGGTGCCAGACGCGCGCCGCGGCGGGCCAGGTCGCGGGTCAGGTCGTGCGCGCCGAGAACCGTCACCCGGTCGACCTGTTCGCGCAGGTTGGACCGCCCGGCCATCACCAGCAGCGGCACCACCTCGGTCGGCGGCAGGCCCGCGTCCGCGAGGACGTCCTCGACCGCCACGGTCTGGTCCAGGAGCTTGCGGAGATCGTCGTCCGCGTCGGCGTCGCCGCGGCGCAGACGGCCGTTCTCGATCGCGAACTCCCGCCAGTTCTTCACGTCCAGCACGAAGACCCCGCCGGGCCCGACGACGATCACGTCGATGTTGGCCCGGCGGGTTCCCGGCCACTGCCGGTCCGGCAGCAGGTGCCAGCCGGCGTCGTACATCGAGACCAACGCGCGGGCGACGCTCTGCTCGGCCCGCCCACCGGCCTCCCACCGTCGGACCTCGCGCTCGAGCTGCGCCAGCGTGTCGTTGATGTGCCGGAGCTGCAGCTCGAAGCCGTCGATCACCTGCCGGAGCTCGACGGCTCTCCCGAGGGCTGACGGCGTCGGCAGCGCCGCGCTGGAGATCATGTCACTGTCTCCTCGCTTAGGGTCAATAAGCGGCCTCGGTAATCTTTGTTCGTTTGCCTTCGTTTGTCGATGACGGCGGCTTTCGAAGTCCGACAAGGCTTGGATGTCGCCGTAGGTGTCCCTAAGCCTTCGAACGCTGGTTCGAACGCGTGCGCCGGACCTTGCGGACGGAACGGAACTGTCGGACCCCGCCGGCAGAATCGCCGTCGTGTCGAACACCACCAGCCCACCCGTCGAGCGCGGGCAGGCGCTCGCCCTGGCGCCGGATCAGGCGTCCGTGAAGGCGGGCGAGAGGCTCGCGGTCGCCGGGTCCTGGCCGCTGGCGGGCGGCGACGCCGAGGCGCTGTGGGGCGAGTGCCGGGGCAGCGGAAAGTCGCCCTACCGGGTCGTCGTGGCCCTCGCGGATCATGCCTCGAAGTGCTCGTGCCCGAGCCGGAAGTTCCCCTGCAAGCACGCTCTCGGCCTGATGCTGCTCGCCGCGGCCGGCGGCGTGGCCGGTGCCGGCGAGGTGGCCGGTGCCGGCGGCGGGCGTCCGCCGTGGGCCGCGGAATGGCTCGACCGGCGGGTGGCGCGCTTCGCCGCGGCGGCGAGCGCGGGCACGCGGGCCGCCACCGGGCCTGAGTCCGAGCGCTCCGCGGCGGGGGCGGCCCGGCGCGAGGCGAGCCGTGCGGCCAAGGTCGACGCCGGTGTCGCGGAGCTGGCCCGCTGGCTGTCCGACCTGGCCGGGGAGGGGCTCGGAGCCGCCCAGGCCAGGCCGGCCGACTGGTGGCGGGCCGCCGCCGCCCGCATGGTCGACGCGCAGGCACCCGGCCTCGCCGAGATGATCCACGAGGCCGCGCAGATCGCCGGGTCGGCGGCCCGGCGGCCTGACTGGCCGTCCCGGCTGGTCGACCGCGTGGGGCTGCTGCACCTGCTGTGCGAGGGCTGGGCCCGCCGCGCCGACCTGCCCGCCGACGTCGTGGCGGTCCTGCGCGACCGGATCGGTTTCACCGTTCCCGTGGCCACGGTGCTCGCCGGCGAGCACGTCGTCGGCGAGGTCGACGTGCTGGGGGCGCACGAGTTCGGCGCGGGGCGGGCGCGGGGGCGCCGGCAGTGGCTACGTCTGGTCGAGTCGGGGCGGCTGGCGGTGCTCGTCGACTTCGCGGTGAACGGCCAGGGGATGCCCCCGCCGCTGCCCGCGGGGTCGCGGGTCAGGGCCGATCTCGCGCCGTATCCCGGGCGCCGCCCGGCGCGGGTGGCGCCCGGCGCGCCGGGCGGCGCTGGCCGGCGTCGCGTCGGCCCTGGCGGTCGACCCGTTCGCGGACGTCGTCGCGCTGACCGTCCGCGGTGTCACGGTGCTGCCGCCGGGCGCCGGGGCCGGTCCGCTGCCCAGGAGCGGTCCGTGGCTGCTGCGGGACTCCGCCGGCGAGGCGCTGCCGCTCGCCGACGAGGCCGTGGCGGAGTGGGGCTGGCACATGCTCGCGGCCGGCGGGGGAGCGGGCCTCGACGTGGTCGCCGAATGGGACTCGTTCACCCTGACACCCCTGGCCGCCACGCCGTCGCGCACCGCGCGGGCGGAGGACATGCCCGGCCGGGCCCCCGTCCCGGTAGTCGCGGCACCGGTCGCCCCGGTGCCGACACCGGGGTGGACGGACCTCGTCGACGCCGCGGTGATCGGCGTGAGCCGCCGCCCGTCGCCGGTGATTCCCGGGCTCCCTGATCCCGGCGGGCGTCCGGGCGAGGAGGAACGCCTGCTCCGGGTCGCGGCGCTGGCCGCGGTGACCAGGCGGGCCGGTCAGCTGGCCGCCGATGCCTCCACGGTGCCCGCGCCGGCTCCCGCCGCGGCGGATGAGCACCCACCGTGCCCACCGACGGCGGTCGTGCCCGTTCCCACCGAGGTGGGCGCCGCCGAGACAGCCGAGATCGAGGAGTGGCTGGACCTGCTGGCCGAAGGAGGCTGGCGCCCGCCGGACACCCTGCTTCCCGCGCTGGTCGAGCTCGGCCGGCGGTCGACCGCGCTCCGTCCCCGCCTGTTGCGGGTCCTCGGCCCGCGCGGCCGCTGGTTCGCCGCGCTCCACCCGGACGCCGGCTGGGCGGGGCCCGTCGGCGTCGCGGGCTGGCCGAGCGCGAGCGCGCAGCAGCGCCGATCCCTCATCGCCGCGCTGCGGCACACCGACCCGGCGGCCGCCGCCGAGCTGCTGCGCGGCGGCGCGGGCGAACCTCCCTTCGTCCCGTTCCGCCGGGCCGGCGGAGCCGAGCGCCTCGCCTTCGTCCAGGCGCTGCGCACCGGCCTCGGCCCGTACGACGAGGAGCTGTTGGAGACGGCCCTGGACGACCGCCGGTCCGACGTGCGCGACGCGGCGGTCCAGGTCCTGCTGGAACTTCCCGGTACCCGTTTCGCGGCGCGGGCCGCCGCCCGCACCGAGCGGGCCTTCACGGTGCATCGCGGCACCCTGCGCGTGCACCCGCCGGCGGTGCTCACCGACGAGATGGCGCGGGACGGCGTCTCGCCTGACGGGCCGTCCCGCGCCAGGGCGCAGGCCGACGGGCCGGCCCGGATGCTGCTCGCGGAGATCGCCCGGGTGGACCCGCGGCTGTGGCCGGAGCGGACCGGCCTGTCCCCGCAGAAGTTCCTGAGCGCCAGGGCGCTCTGGGAGCCCGCGCCGAGCTTCCCCGCGCTGACCCTGGCGCCCTACCTCGTCGGCCCGGTCGTCCGGCACCGTGACCCGGAATGGGCGCTCGCGCTGATCCCGAAGGTCGAACCGCGCTCGCAGGGGGTGCTGATCGGCTGCCTGCCGGAGCCCGACCGGCTGCGCGCGTTCGACCTCGCCCTGAGCGGGACCGGCCATGCCACGCGGCGCTGGGGCCTGCTCCTCGGCAGATCCGGCGGGCACGGCCTCGGCAACACCGCCCTGGGGAGCCTCATCACGCTCCTCGCCGGGATACCCGGGCCCTGGTCGGCGGAGTTCACCCGGGCGGCCGGCCCCGCCATCACGGCCATCGTCACCGCACCGGTCGACGAACCGGGCTCCGATCCCCAGCAGCGGGCAACGGCCCGCACGCTGCACTCCCGGGTGCGGGCGCTGCTCGCCAACCTCGCCTGGCGGGTGGAGCCGTACGTCGGCATCCCCGACCTGGACCCGTCCACCATGCCGGCCGAGACGGTGTCCGGCTACCAGCGCCTCGCGGCCGTGCTCGCCCAGCGGCGAGCCCGCCGCGACACCCTGCTCTCCCGTTCGAGCTCGAAGAAAGGCTCGTCATGACGACATCGACCCAGCCGCCCGCCGGGATCGCGCCCGAGACCACCGCCGTCCCGGCGCGGCCGGTCGGTGCCGCCCCGCAGGGCTCCGGCGACCAGCTGCTGCGCCCGCACGCGGAGCAGGCGTTCGCCGCCGAGCTGGCCGCGCTCGCCGCGACCGACCGGCGCCGCCGGCCGCCGTCCTGGCGGCTCTCGCCCTGGGCCGTCGTCACCTACGTGCTCGGCGGCACGCTGGAGGACGGCACGGTGATCACACCCAAGTACATCGGCTCGCGGCGGCTCGTCGAGGTCGCCGTGGCCACCCTCGCGACCGACCGGGCGCTGCTGCTCCTCGGCAGCCCGGGCACGGCGAAGTCGTGGCTGTCCGAGCACCTCGCCGCCGCGATCTCCGGCGACTCGACCCTGGTCGTGCAGGGCACGGCCGGCACGTCCGAGGACGCTGTCCGCTACGGCTGGAACTACGCGCGGCTCATCGCCGAGGGGCCGTCCAAGGACGCGATGGTGCCCTCGCCGGTGATGCGCGCGATGGCCGGGGGCTCGCTCGCCAGGGTCGAGGAGCTCACCCGGATGGGCGCCGAGGTACAGGACGCGCTGATCACCGTGCTGTCGGAGAAGACGCTGCCCGTCGCGGAGCTCGCCAGCGAGGTGCAGGCCGTCGCCGGGTTCAACATCATCGCCACCGCCAACGACCGGGACCGGGGCGTCAACGAGATGTCCTCGGCGCTGCGCCGGCGGTTCAACACCGTCGTGCTGCCGCTGCCGGCCACGGAGGACGTCGAGGTCGAGATCGTCAGCCGCCGCGTCGCCCAGCTGGGCCGCGCGCTGGACCTGCCGGCCGAGCCGCCGGCGGGCGCCGAGGTCCGCCGCGTCGTGCGGATCTTCCGCGAGCTGCGCTCCGGGGTCACCAGCGACGGCCGCACCACGGTGCGGACACCGTCGTCGACCCTGTCCACCGCCGAGGCGATCAGCGTGATCACGGGCGGGCTGACCCTGGCCGCCCACTTCGGCGACGGCAGGCTGTCGGCCGAGGACGTCGCCGCCGGGCTCGTCGGGGCCGTGGTCAAGGATCCCTCCACCGACCCCGTGGTCTGGCGGGAGTACATCGAGGGCGTCGTGCGGGACCGCGACGGTTGGAAGGACCTGTACCAGGCCTGCTGGGATCTCGACACGGAGGCGCGCGGCAGATGAGCGTCACCGTCCTGGGCATCCGCCACCACGGGCCGGGCTCCGCACGGGCCGTCGAGGCGGCGCTCGCCGAGCTCGACCCGGACCTCGTCCTCGTCGAGGGCCCGGCGGAGGGCGACGCCGCCCTCGCGCACACCGGCTCGCTCACCCCGCCGGTCGCGCTGACGGTCTACGCCCGCGACGAACCGCGCGACGCCGCCTTCTGGCCGTTCGCCGAGTTCTCCCCCGAGTGGCGGGCGCTGCTGCACGGCGCCGCCACAGGCGTCCCGGTGCGTTTCATCGACCTGCCCTTCGGGCTCTCCCTGGCGCTGCGGCGCCAGGAGCGGGCCGAGGCAGCGGCCAGGGCCGTCGACGTCGATGCCGAGGCCGGCGGCCCGGACGGCGCCGGTTCGCGCAGCGCCGACCCGCCCGGTGCCAGCTCCCCCGGTGATGCCGCTGGCGGTGACGGTGCGGGCGGTGCGGGCGGTGCGGGCGGTGCGGGCGAGCCCGCGCACCTGGTCGAGGACGACCCGCTCGGATGGCTGGCACGGGCCGCCGGGCACGACGACCCGGAGCGATTCTGGGAGGACCTCGTCGAACACCGCCGGCTCGCCCGGGCCGGTCCGGGTGAGCCGGGCCGGGACGGCGCCCTCGAGCTGTTCGCCGCGGTCGCCAACGCGATGACCGAGCTGCGCGACGAGGCCGGCCCGGGCGACCGGGTGTCCCCCACGCGGGTGGAGCACCGGCGGCGGGAGGAGATGCGCGAGGCGCACATGCGCCTGGAGATCCGCCGGGCCGGCTCGGGGGAGGACGCGGCCGCTCGGATCGCCGTCGTCTGCGGGGCCTGGCACGTGCCGGCGCTGACCGGGGCGGTGGGGCGGACGTCGGCCACCGCCGACCAGCGCACGCTGCGCGGCGTGCGAGCCGTGCGCACCGACACGACGTGGGTTCCGTGGACGCACGCGCGGCTCGCCGCGGAGTCCGGGTACGGCGCCGGGGTCGCGTCACCCGGTTGGTACCACCATCTGTGGACCTCGCGTGACCAGGTCACGACCCGCTGGGTGACCCGGGTGGCGGGGCTGCTGCGCGCCGCCGACCTGCCCGCGTCCTCCGCCTCGGTGATCGAGACCGTCCGTCTCGCCGAGGCGCTCGCCGCCGTGCGCGAGCGGGCCGTCCCCGGGCTGACCGAGCTGAACGACGCCGTGCTCGCCGGTCTGTGCGGGGGCGACCCGGTTCCGCTGGCGGTGGTGCGCGAGCAGCTCGTCGTCGGGCGGGTGCTCGGCGCCGTCGGCGAGGACGTTCCGACCGTGCCGCTCGCCGCCGACCTCGCGCGCCTGCAGCGCCGGCTGCGGCTGCGGCCCGGGGCCGACGACCAGAAGATCCGGCTGGACCTGCGCAAGGACGTCGACCGGGAGCGCGGCCAGCTGCTGCGCCGGCTGCGCCTGCTCGACGTGCCGTGGGGGACGCCCGCGGCGACGTCGGGCACCGGGACCTTCGCCGAGGCGTGGACGCTGCGCTGGGAGCCGGAGTTCTCCGTCGCGGTGGTCGCCGCCGCCCGGTACGGCTCGACGGTCGCCGACGCGGCCACCGCGGTCATCACCGAGCGGACGGAGGCCGCCGCCGACCTGCCGGCCGTCACCGCCCTGCTCGAGGCCGCGGTGCTCGCCGGGCTGCCCGCGGCGATGGCGGTCGTCGCGGCCGGGCTGGAACGCCGCGCCGCCGGCACCGGCGACGTCGCCCACCTGATGGCGGCGCTCGCCCCGCTGGCCCGCATCCACCGGTACGGCGACGTGCGCGCGACCGACACGACGGGCGTCGCCGCCCTCGCCGAGAGCCTCATGGTGCGGATCTGCGCGGGGCTCCCGCCCGCCTGTGTGAGTCTCGACGACGACGCGGCGGACGCGATGGCCGCCGCGATCGACAGCGCCGACGGGGCGTTCCGACTGATCGCCGACCCCGAGCACGTCGAACGCTGGCACGTCGCCGTCCGCGCCGCCGCCGACATCCACGGTGGCAACAGCCTGGTCAACGGCAGGTGCACGCGGATCCTCTCGGACGCGGGTGACATCGACCAGGCCGAGGTGGCCCTCCGCCTCGACCGGGCGCTGTCCGCGGCGGGCGTCGCGCCGGCCGACGCCGCCCGCTGGCTGGAGGGCTTCCTCGGCTCCACCGGATCGGTGCTGGCCCGGGACCCGCGGATGCTCGGGCTCGTCGACGCCTGGCTGGCCTCGCTCACCGCCGACGCGTTCACCGTCGTCCTCGCGCCGTTGCGGCGGGTGTTCGCGGCCTTCACGGCACCGGAGCGCCGCATGATCGCCGAACGGGCCGGCTCGGGGCTGCCGCGGCCGGCCGGTGGCGGCACCGGCCCGACGACACCCACGGGCGGTCCGGCAGCGGGAGGTCCGGGCGGTCCGGCGGCGGGCGGTCCGGCGGCCTGGGACGCCGACCGGGTCGCGCTCGTCCTGCCCGTCGTCGCGTCACTCCTCACGATCCCCGGTCTGGAAAGGACGGCCACACATGAATGAGCGCACTCCGGCGGGCGAGGGGCCCACCCACGCCGGCACCCGCGCCGGTGCCGCCGTCGCCGTCGCCGTCGCCGACGACACGGAGCGGTTGCGGCGCTGGCGCATGGTGCTGGGCGCGCCGGCCGCGCCCGTCCTGGACGGGCGGATCTCCCTGTCCGGCCC
Organism: Frankia sp. Hr75.2; assembly: GCF_949319125.1. Lineage (NCBI taxonomy): Bacteria > Bacillati > Actinomycetota > Actinomycetes > Frankiales > Frankiaceae > Frankia > Frankia sp. Hr75.2. The sequence continues at coordinate 14,142 of NZ_CASGGV010000255.1, forward strand.
CGACGGGGAGATCGACGCGGCGCTCGGTGCCCTCTACGACGCGGACGCGGCCGGGGAGGGGCGCCGGCGGCGCTCGGGCGGTCTGGGCGCGTCGGTGCCGTCCGTGGCCCGCTGGCTGGGAGATATCCGGACCTACTTCCCGACCTCGGTCGTGCGCGTGCTGCAACGCGACGCGGTCGCTCGCCTGGGGCTCGGTCAGCTCCTGCTCGAGCCGGAGCTGCTCGCGGCCGCGGAACCGGACGTCCACCTCGTCGGGACGCTGCTGTCGCTGCGCTCCGCGCTGCCCGAACGCACCAGGGAGACCGCCCGCGCCGTGGTCCGGCGCGTCGTCGAGGACATCGAGCGGCGGCTGGAACAGTCGCTGCGCAGCGCCGTCCTGGGCGCCGTGGACCGGACGTCCCGCACCCGCACTCCCCGCCTGCCCGACGTCGACTGGGATCGCACCATCCTCGCGAACCTGCGCAACTACCAGCCTGAGCAGCGCACCGTGATCGTCGACCGGCTCATCGGCCACACCAGGGCGCGGCGCACCGCCGCCCTGCGGGACGTCATCCTGCTCATCGACCAGTCCGGGTCGATGGCGTCGTCCGTCGTCTACGCGGGGGTGCTCGGCGCGTCACTGGCGACGCTGCGGGCCGTGTCCACCCGGCTGATCGTCTTCGACACGTCGGTGGTGGACCTGACCGAGCAGCTCGACGACCTGGTCGACCTGCTGTTCGGCGTCCGGCTCGGCGGCGGAACCGACATCGACCGTGCCGTCGGCTACGGCGCGTCGCTCGTCACCCGGCCCACCGACACGGTCTTCGTCCTGATCAGCGACCTGATCGAGGGCGGTGACCAGTCGTCGCTGGTGGCCCGGCTGCGGGCGCTCGTCGAGGCCGGGGTGTGCGTCGTCGTTCTGCTCGCCCTGTCCGACGACGGCACCCCCGCCTACGATCACCGGCTCGCCGCCACCTGCGCCGAGCTCGGGGCGCCCGCGTTCGCCTGCACCCCGGACAGGTTCCCCGAGCTGCTGGCCACCGCGCTGCGCCGCGACGACGTCGGCCGCTGGGCCTCCGTCCAGGGGCTGGTGCGCCCGGCCTGACCGGGCGCCGGGGGCGCCGGGGCCGCCCGGATGCCGGGTCCGCGGGTTGGAATCTGTTGTCGGTTGAGCGCCAATTAGCGCCAGTAAGTGCCGTATGGTCGTAGGTGTGAACCTCAAGGAGTGGGCTGTCGTGAACGGGGTCGGGTACTCGACCGCCCGGCAGTGGTTCCTTGACGGCAAGCTGCCAGTGCCCGCTCGCCGTGTCGGGAGGTTGATCCTCGTTGAGGAACCCGCGCGGTCGGCTACCGGCACGACGGCGGTGTACGCCAGGGTGTCGTCCGCTGACCAGAAGTCGGACCTGGACCGACAGGTCGCGCGGGTCGTCACCTGGTCGGCCGGGCGGAACCTGCCCGTCGGCAAGGTGGTCACCGAGGTCGGGTCGGCGTTGGGCGGCGACCGGCGGGAGTTCCTCGCGTTGCTGGGTGACCCGCGGGTGTCCACGATCGTCGTCGAGCACCGCGACCGGTTCGCCTGTTTCGGCGCCGAGTACGTCGAAGCCGCCCTCGCCGCCTGCGGTCGACGGCTGCTGGTCGTCGATCCGATGGAGGTCGACGATGACCTTGTCCGGGATGTCACAGAGATCCTGACGTCGATGTGTGCCCGGCTGTACGGGCGCCGCGGCGCTGCGGACAGGGCCCGTCGGGCTGTCGAGGCTGCTACCGGGGCTGTTGAATGAACACGCTGCAGGCGTACCGGTTCGCTCTCGACCCGAACAACACGCAGCGTGCGGACCTGCACCGGCATGCCGGGGCGGCCCGGTTCGTGTTCAACTGGGGTCTGGCCCGGGTGAAGGCCGCCCTGTCGCAGCGGGAGGCGGAGCAGACCTATGGCCTGACCGGCGACATGCTCACCCCCGTGCCCTGGACCCTGCCCGCGCTGCGCCTGGAATGGAACAAGGCCAAGTCGAGCGTGGCGCCCTGGTGGGCCGAGTGTTCCAAGGAGGCGTTCTCCGCCGGGCTGGACCGGCTTGCCCGGGGGCTGAAGAACTTCACCGACTCCCGGAAGGGGAAGCGGAAGGGCCGCCGGGTCGGGTTCCCCCGGTTCAAGAAGCGTGGGAAGGCCCACGACTCGTTCCGCTACAGCACCGGCTCCTACGGCCCGGCCGGGGACCGGCATGTGAAGCTGCCCCGGATCGGCCGGGTGAAGGTCAGCGAGGCGATGGGCGCGTTGACCGGCCGGCTTGCTGGTGGCGGGGCCCGGCTGTTGGGTGCGACCGTGTCGAGGGCGGCGGGCCGGTGGTTCGTGTCGTTCACGGTGCAGGTCGACCGGGAGGTTCCCACCGGCCCGTCGGGGCGACAGCGCACAGCCGGGCCGGTCGGTGTCGACCTCGGGGTGAAGCATCTCGCTGTGCTCTCCACTGGCGAGACGGTGCCGAACCCGAAGCATCTGACCGGGTCGCTGCGCCGGCTGCGCACCGCATCGCGGGCCTACGGCCGGTCGAAACCCGGTAGCGCGGGACGGGCGAAGCGGGCCGCCCGGCTCGCTCGTATCCACGCCCGGGTCGCCAGCCGGCGCCGTGACGGGCTGCACAGGCTCACCACCCGGCTCGCGAAAACCCACGACACGATCGTGGTGGAGGACCTGCATGTGGCCGGGATGGTACGTCACCGGCGGCTGGCCCGCGCCGTCTCCGACACGGGGATGGCCGAGGTCCGCCGCCAGCTCTCCTACAAAACGTCGTGGTACGGGTCGGCACTGGTCGTCGCGGACCGCTGGTACCCGAGTTCGAAGACCTGTTCCGGCTGCGGCTGGCAAGACCCAAACCTGTCGCTGTCGGACCGCACCTTCGCCTGCCAGTCCTGCGGGCTGGTGATCGACCGTGACCTGAACGCCGCGGTCAACCTGCGTCACCTCGTCGCCGCCAGTACGTCGGAGACGGTAAACGCCCGTGGAGCCGACCGTAAGACCCAGCCTGCTGGGCGGGTGGCTGTGAAACGGGAACCCGGCACCGCGCAAGCGGATCAGACCGGGGGTGCCTCACCGAGAGGCGAGGCGGCATGACCGGGCGCTACCAGGCGCTCACATGCAACGGTGAGAGCGAGCAGATCGTCGGGAAGGCCATCAAGGGCCGTCGCGACGACATCGTCCTGGCCACCAAGTGCTTCAACCCGATGGGCGGGGACCGCAACCGCCGCGGTGCCTCCCGCCGGTGGATCACGCGCGCCGTCGAGGACAGCCTCCGCTGCCTCGACACCGACTACATCGACCTCTTCCAGATCCACCGGCATGACTGGAACACCGACCTGGAAGAGACCCTCGGCGCGCTGAACGACCTCGTGCACCAGGGCAAGATCCGTTACCTGGGCTCGTCGACGTTTCCCGCGGACTGGATCGTCTGACCCGGCGCCGGCCGTCCGGCCGCGGTCAGGGCGCCGCCGGGGGATCGGCCGCGGGGGGCGTCCCGGGCGCGTCGCCGGACGCCTCCGCGTGCCGCTCGAGGAGCCGGGCGCGGATCTCGTCCGGGGTGTAGGCACGGCGGGTCCGCTCAGAGCGTGCCAGCACAGCCCCGCCGGCGGCGACCCCGACGACGCCGGCCAGCCCCAGCACCTTCCACCAGCGGCCCGCGCCTGATCCGAAGCTCGGTTTCCACCTCTGCATCCGCCCAGGCTACGGAGACGGGCGCGACCTCCTACGCTGGGGGACATGGGCGGACGTCCGCTGACCCTCGACCAGGCGGTGGAGCTCAGCCGCACCGGTGACGTGTGGATCTTCCGTGGCCGGAGTCCCGCCGACCGGGCGATCCAGATGACGACGAACAGCCCGGTGAACCACGTCGGGATGGCCGTCGTCCTCGACGACCTGCCGCCACTGATGTGGCACGCGGAGCTCGGTCGGTCGCTTCGTGACGTCTGGTCCGGCAGCCACCACCGCGGAGTGCAGCTGCACGACCTCCGCGAGGCCGTCGTCGTGTGGGGCGCGCGGTACGGCCAGCGGGCCTGGCTGCGCCAGCTCGAGCCGACGGCGGGCCGTGAGGCCGAGGAGGCCGTCCTGCGCACGGTGGCCCGGCTGGACGGCACACCGTTCCCGTCCACGGCCCGGCTCGCCACCCGGTGGCTGGGGGGCCGGCTGCCGGCGCCGCGGACGTTCCGGCGCCGCCGGGCCCGGACCGGTCCGGATTCCGCGCCGGCCGCCGGCCCGGAGTCGGCCGCCGGCGCGGAATCCGGTGCCGGTGTCGAGACCGGGGGCGGGCTGGAGTCCGCCTACTGTGCCGAGGTCGTCGCGCTCACCTACGAGGCGATGGGGCTCCTGGAGCCGGGCCGGCGGCCGAACTGGTACGACCCGGGCCGGTTCTGGAGCGGCGACGACCTGCGGCTCGCCGGCGGCCACCGCCTCGGGGTCGAGATCGCCGTCGAGCTGCCGGCCCCGCCGAGCCGTGGGTGAACACCACGAACACCACGAAGCCGAAGCCGACACCGAGCCCGGGGGAACGCGTGCCGCCCCCGAAGCCCGTGGCGGTCCGCCACGGGCTCCCCGCATCACGGACCGGTCAGGAGTTGCCGGCGGGGACGAGCTCGACGACGGGGATGACCCTGGACGTCGCCTCCTGCAGCACCTCGAACTGCGGGTACCGCCGCGCCTGGCGGGCGTACATCGAGCTGCGCTCCGCACCGTGCAGCTCGGTGGCCGTGACCCGGAGGACCTGGCCGTCGACCTCGATCGTGGCGTTCGGGTCCGCCCGCAGCTGTTCCATCCAGTGCGGATCCTCGTCCGCGCCGTCGTTGGCCGCGAACACGAAGTAGCGGCCGCGTTCGGCGTAGAAGTTCAGCGGGCTCACGTGCGGCGACCCGTCGGCCTCCGGACCACTGTCCAGCAGCAGCAGGGTGGCGCCCTCGAACCTGCCGGCGGGCCGGCCGCCGTTGGCCCGGAACTCCTCGATGAACTCCTTGATCTCCTGCGCGCTGTACATCTTCCTGCTCATCGTCCTGCTTCCTTCTCGTTGTGCCAGGGCCCGGCACCTGCTCGCCGTCCCAGGCCCTGAAGCCGTGCCGACTCCGCGCGAAGCACTCTGATTACGTCCCGGGCCCGGCCGGCCACTGTGCGACGTCCTTCACGCGACGTGAGCCACGCTGCATCCGGCAGGCCGGTATCCGGCCACGGGGTCACGCGGGGGCGCGTTCGGAGGCCTGGGCCGCGCGGTGTTCGCCCGAAGGTGGCGACACGCGACGCAATGCTCCAATCCGACCTCGCGCTCCAGGTGAAGATCAGCTAATTACCGTTCGAAGTCGCCGCGCCAGGCGCAGGACTTCGGGAGGAAAAGGTGCGTTTCCGTAGGACGATGGTCTCGCTGGCGGCCGGAGGGATGCTGTGCTCCGCAACGGCCCCGGCCGCCGCCGACGCGATCTCACCGCCGAAGATCCAGCCCTTCGATGAATGTTCTGCGGCGGACTACCAGAACGATCCCCGGCTGGGGCCGGCAAAGCTTCCGTTCTTCGGCGACGTCGGTGATGAGGTCGACGACTACTCGCGGACCGGCGGCCATTCGACCGATCAGTTCCTGGGTACCTGGTGGGACCCGTCCGCCAGTTTCTCGCCGTTCCCGTCCGTACCGGGGAACTGGATCTTCCCGACGGCGGACGGCTATTACATCAACCCGGACGGCTCGCCGATCAGGACCGAGGTGTCGCTGGTTCCGGGCCAGCGGATCGACCGTTTCGGCCTGCCGCGCGGCAGCTTCCTCTCGCCTCGGGGGACGGACTACGAGAACAGGTCGATCCCGCCGTCCAACCTCGACGACGCCGCGGATCCGGGCGACTGCAATTACCACGCCTACCAGGTGGTCCGGGAGTTCCGGGTGTTCTCCGGGGCGATCCGCCCGTGGTTCGACCAGCCCGGTAACGGCCTGCAGTACCAGGTCGTGTGTTCACTCGTCCCGGGGGGGACTACGTCGCCACGGTGCAACCAGACGACGGGAAACCTGCAGGTCCAGTACCTGCTGGACAACAAGTACCTCGTGGAAGTTCCCACGGACGACCGGATCGTCTGACCCGCCGGCCCGCCTCGGTGAAACGGGCTCGGCCGGCGGGCCCGGTGGGCTACCGGCCGAGCATGGCCTCCAGCGCGATGTTGTCGGCGTCGCGGAAGGCGAGGATCCACCCGAACGGAAGCTCCTGGGTGGGGGTGAACACGGCCCCGGCCTTGGCCAGCCTTTCCTCGAGGACGTCGAGATCGGTCATGCTCTCGACGGAGAAGGACAGGTGGTCGAGGCCGGGCCGGGTCTCGTCGAACAGGTCCGCGCCGCCGCCGTCGTGTTCGCGCAGAACGATGCTCAGGCCGCCGGGAAGAACACCGTGGGCGAAGGACGTCGTGTCACCGCGGCCCCGCACCAGCTCCTTCCAGTCGAGAATCTCGGTGTACCAGCGGCAGCTGATGTCCAGGTCCCGCACTGTCAGGCTCACGTGTGACACACCGCTGAGCGGCATTTCCGTCCTCCAGGTCTCGGACAGCCGGACCGGCGTGCTTCGGCCTGCGCCGGCCCGCCGGGGTGTTTCGTGCCTCGGCGGCTCGTGCGGCCGTCCGGGCAGGGCCGACTGTAGGGAAGGGCGTCATCGGGTGCGCGATCCGAACGGCCTTCCTGTACACCGGGCCGGCCGCGTCCGACGGCCGGTCTCAGCGCGAGGCGCCGGGGTGCGCGCCGAGTTCCGCGGTGAGCGCGGCGACGAACCGGTCCCGCCGCGGCGCGGGGAGTTCCGGGTAGGCAGGCAGGAACACCAGGCCGGTCAGGACTCGCCGAGCGCCCGGTGGGGCGGGTTCGACGGCGCCTATCTGACTGGTGGTCGGCGCCGCGTCGACGCCCGCCGCCCGCAGCGCCTCGACCACGCGGGCCGGGTCGTCGACGATGACGGGGAACAGCCAGTAGGTGTGGTGTTCCGCGGCCCCGCCGGGACGGAACACCTCCGGTGGCAGCGCGCCGGCGAGCGCCTCGCCGGCGGCGGCGCGCCGTCGCAGCCGGTTCGCGGGGAACCGGGCCAGGCGCCGGGTCACCGTGCGGGCGAGGGCCGGGCAGGGCCGGCGCTGCAGCCAGCCGGTGAACCCCCGTTCGTCCCGTGGCACCCGGGAGCGCATCAGTGCCTGCGGGTCCCGCCGTCGCGCACCGCCGAAGAGCAGGCCGTAGGGCCGGGGACGGGACAGCGCCAGCGCGACGACGCATACGACGGCCCGTCTGGCGTACTCGCGCCGGGACTGCGCGGGCCACCGCTCCTGGCGGGCGCGCATGTCGGCGGCGAGGTCGGGCCGGCGGGTCCAGGCGACGGCGCCGCCGAGCGCGGTGGCGGTCTTGAGCAGGCCGAAGCTGAACAGGGACACGTCGGCGCGCGGGTCGCCGCGGTCGGCCGGCCCCTGGATCGACTGGGCGCAGTCCTCGATGAGCAGCAGGCCGTGCGCGCGGGCGGCCCGGGCGGCGGCGTCGAGGCTGGACCGCGCGCCGAACAGGTGGGTGACGACGAGCGCGCGCGTCCGATCGGTGATCGCCGCGTCGAGCGCAGCCTCGTCGACGGCGAGCGTGAGCGGATCGATGTCGACGGGGACGGGCCGCAGGCCGTGTAACTCGATGATCCTGATCATGTCCGGGTGGGTGACGGCAGAGATCGCGACGTCGCTGCCCGCCGGGAGGCGCGCGGCGCTCAGCAGCAGGTGGAATGCGGACCGCACGGACAGGCACAGGAGGCCGTCGCCGTCGCCGTCGGGGCCTGGGCGGTCACGGGGGCTGTCGAGGTCTGGATGTGGCCCGTGCCCCCTCCGGCCGATCACGGACGGTGCGCCGCGCCGCCTGACTCCGGCGGTCAGTGCGTACATCGCTCCGGCCACGGTGCAGTCGATGCGGTGCGTGGGGAAGAGGTTCACAGGTAGTACTTACCAGGGCATATGGGTTATCCATCGTACGAAGTGCTTGTCGTGGAGCATGCGCGCCCGGCGCCGCGCCGCCCGCGGGCCGACCACCACCATCCGCGGCGGCGACGGAACAGCGCGGTTGTGGAACATTGCGGACGGGTAGACAGTCGGGCGTCGACTCAATGAGATCCATGGACGCCCCGAGAACGGCGAGCCGGACCAGCCCCAGCCGTCGACTGATCAAGGCCACGCACAGGCACTGCTAACCGGCCCGTATTTGTCCTGGCCGCAGTCGTGATCTTGCGTAGTGGGTGGGGGGTCGGGCAGTCACTGGATAACAACGCTGCGGGTAGTCCGGTCCCCGGGTAGCCTCCCCACGTGCATTCCGGTATCTGTGTGCCCAATCTCGGTGAATTCGTGGATCCGCGCCGGGTCATGGACCTGGCGCGGCGAGCCGAGACCGCGGGGTGGGACGGCTTCTTCGTCTGGGACCACGTGGTCTTCCCCTACGGCCCCGCCCAGGAGGTGGCCGACCCCTGGGTGCTGCTGACCACGGTGGCGCTGGCGACCGAGCGGATCAGGTTCGGCCCGCTGGTCACCCCGGTGGCGCGGCGGCGTCCCGGGTCGCTGGCCCGCCAGACCACGTCGCTGGACCGGCTCTCCGGGGGGCGGCTGGTGTTCGGCGCGGGGCTCGGCTGGACGCTGCCCGCGGAGTACGGCACCTGGGGCGAACCGGTCGAGCCCCGGGAGGTGGCGCTGCGGCTGGACGAGGGCCTGGCGGTGCTGGCGGGGCTCTGGTCGGGGGAGCGCGTGGACTTCCGCGGCGAGTACCTGACCGCCACCGACGTCACGTTCCTGCCCACCCCGGTGCAGCGCCCGCGGCCGCCGGTCTGGATCGGCTGCAACTGGCCGAACCGGCTTCCGCTGCGTCGCGCGGCCCGGTGGGACGGCGTCGCCCCGATGATCATCAACCCGCGGGACGGTTCCGCGGAACCGACGGCTGCCGCGGTGGCCGAGATCGTCGCCACCGTCAGCGAGTACCGGGACGCCGCCGGGCAGGGGACCGGCGGTGAGCCCGGCAGTCGGCAGCGGGCCGGCGGCGAGGTGTTCGACGTGGTGATCACCGGGCGGACCGGGCCGGATGAGCCGGGCGCGGCGCGGGAGACGGTCGAGTCGATCGCGGCGGCCGGCGCGACCTGGTGGCTGGAGGGCTTCCGCCCGGCGCCCGGGGAGTACGCCGCCGCCCTGCGGAGAATCGAGGCGGGCCCGCCGCTCTAGAACGGGACCGCCGCTCTAGAACGGGACCGCAGTTCTGGAACGGGCCAGCCGCGGTGATTCGCTGGCCGTCGGAACGGTTGGCGGATCACCGCGGCTGGGATGACCGGGCGGCGGGCGCTTCGGGCCGGCCGGCACGGAGCGGCCGGCCGGGCCCGAACGGCCTCAGACGCGGTAGAGCTTGGTGGCGTTCTCGCCCATGACCTTGCGCTGTGTCTCCGGGCGCAGCGAGCCGACCTGCTCGGCGACCATCTCGAGCGGGTTCGGGTGCAGGCTGGTCGGGTGCGGGAAGTCCGTCTCGAACATGATGTTGTCCTCGCCGACGGTGTCGACGAGGTGCTGGAGGTCGCCGCGGCCCTTCTCGAACCAGAAGGTCGCGTACCAGTTCGACGCGAAGTACTCCGACGGCCGCTTCTGCAGCTTGTGGAAGTACTCCGGCGCGTTCTCCTCGAGCTCGTAGTCCATCGCCTCGAGCATGAAGGGGATCCAGCCGATGCCGCTCTCGACCGAGACCATCTTCAGGTTCGGATGGCGGTCGAACATTCCCGAGTAGCAGCTGTTGAGCAGCAGCCGGGAGTTGTTCTGGAACAGCGACGCACCGCCGATCGCCGGCTTCACGTAGTCGTCCTGGCTCGGCCAGTAGGTCGTGCCGAAGTAGGACAGCGAGGTCTGGCTGGCGCCGATGTGGAAGTGCACCGGCAGGTTCAGCCCGGCACAGACCTCCCAGAACGGGTCCCACGCCGGGTCGCCCAGGTCCGGTGAGCCGGAGTCCTGCGGGTCGGCGGTCATGTTGACCCCGCGGTAGCCCATCTCCGCGCAGCGCTGGGCTTCGCGCACGCAGGCCGCGATGTCCCACGCCGGCATGATCGGCATGGGGAGCAGCCGGTCGCCCGACTCCGCCTGGACCTCCGCCATCGCGTCGTTGTAAAGCTCCACGCAGAGCCGGACGACCGTGGGGTCGTCGACCGCGTTGAACAGGTTCTGGCCGCCGATGCCGATGGCGTTCGGGTAGATCACCTGGGTGTCGATGCCGAGCTCGTCCATCAGGGTGATCCGCCGGCCGGCGTCCCACGCCGCGGGGTGGACGCTCTCGATGCCCCAGTCCCCGCCCTGGGAGTCCTTCCACGGGTGCTTCTTGCCGTCGTGGTCGATCGTGCCACCGGAGCCCGCGCGGCCGAAGGACTTGCCGGCGACGACCCACATGTCCTGGCCGTTGATCCGCTGGACGTGCGGGACCTTGTCCTCATAGCCCTTCGGGGCCCGCTCGGTGAACAGGTCATGGCGCTCGGTCATGTGGGAGTCGGCGTCAACTACTCGTAAACCTTCGACCAACTTGACCACGGCGTGCCTCCCGGTGTCGACGCAGCGCCCCCGCCTGTCCGGGCGCTCCAGCCGAACGTAACTCACTACGACATGACTGGCAATTTCCAATTTTTAATCTACGATCAAGCATGTGGGTCGCCGGGGCTGCGACCATGAGGGCGTGGCCGAACATGCCTTGAAACGAGCCAGGACGAGCCGCGCCGTGGTCGAGTGGGTGCACCGGCAGATCTTCGACGGGCGCCTGCGCCCCGGCGACCGCATCGACGTCGAGAGCATCAGCGCGACCCTCGGCGTCAGCCCCACGCCCGTCCGCGAGGCCCTGGTGCTGCTCGAGCGGGACGGCGTCGTCTCCACCCAGGTGCACCGGGCCGCGTTCGTCGAGCACTTCGACGCCCGTACGCTGCGCGCCGACTTCCACGTCTTCGGCCTGCTCAGCGGCGTCACGGTGTCCCGGATCGCGCGTGGCCGCGACCCGGGCGTCCTCGCCGAGATGCAGCGCATCCTCGGCGAGCTGCGGGCCACGCCGGCGGAGGCGCGCACCCGCTGGTACGAGCTCACCACCGAGATGGTCCTGTTCCAGCACCGGGCCGGCGGCACCCCCCGGCTGCGCGCCGACCTGCGCGGCTTCGGTGACTTCCTCGACTGGACGGCCCGCCAGAGCGACCAGCGCGACCACGCCGAGGTCGTCCGGGCGCACGAGCTCGTCATCGACGCCATCGCCGCCGGCGACGAGCACGGCGCCGCCCAGGCCCGTCTCGCGGACGCCCGGGCCGTGGCCGAGGAGGTCATCCGCGAGTTCGTCCGGCGGGGGGTGCTGTCCGCCGAGGCGGGCGCGGTCGGAACTGGCTGAGCACGCTGCCCGCGGCGCGAGTGGTTGCCGGACGAGCGGTTACCGGACGACGACCCGGACGCGGGCGAGGTTCTGCACGAGGCCGAAGGGCGCCTTCGGGTCGCCGTTGCGCTCGGAGGTCACCCGTACCACCGGGAAGTAGGTCCCGGGCCTGGTGAAGGTGTGGGCGATGGTCAGCCGCGCCGCACGGTCGATCCTGTCGAGCTCGGAGTGCTCCGGGTAGCGTCCGGTGCCGTCGAAGTCCCATTCCACCTTGATGATCTTTCCGGCGTCCGGGGGTGTCTCCGCCTGCACGGAGAGAGTGACCGGTTGGCCGGCGGCGGCGTCGGCGCGGGCGGCGGGCCTGACGTCACGGGTCCCGACCCTGCTGACGGCGAGGGTGACGGTCGGCTGGACGCCCCTGCGCTCCGCGGCGGTCGCCGCCGGGTGCACCTGCGTGTCGCCGTCCACGGTGTAGGCGGTGCTGGCCGGAGGCGCGGTCCCGTTCGCGACCCACTCGTCGAGGTGGAGGAGGGCCTGCTGGAGCTCGCCGTCGTAACTGACAAGGTGCGTTTCGGCCGCCGGGTTGAGCGGCTGGGTGTGTCCGGCGTTGTCCATGAACCACACGCGGTAGTTGTCGTTCAGCTTCGATCCGAGCGTGGCCTTCGCCTGCCTGGCGTACCAGTCCGCGGGCCAGGGGAACGCCTCGACGTCCATCAGGGAGGCCAACATGATCATCTTGCCGTGGAACTTCCCGGTGGGAACCCCGCCGCTCACCGCCTGGGTGAACGTCGGCCCGGCCAGTACCGTCCGTTGCGGATAGAGCGGAGCGCCGTTCGCGTCGCGGAACTGGTTCCAGCCGTACAGGTCGCGCGACGGGACCTGGTAGCGCTGGTAGTACTGCAGCGCGAGGAACCACGAGTTGTCGATGCGCACGCGGTCACCCGGCCTGATCGCGCCGGTCACCGCGGAGTCCGCGTTGTCGCCGAAGGTCACGGTGTCACCGTCCGAGCCTCCCAGCGGGACTGTCTTGCCGGCGGCGGCACCGCTGACGACGACGATGTCCGCGCCGGTCAGGTCACCGGTCGGTGCGGCGGAGAGCCTCAGCCCGCTGCCCGGGTCGCCGGTGACCGCGGTGACGTCGGCCTCGAACCGGACCCGAGCCGTCCCGGCCGACGACGCCGGGTCGGTGCCCGCGTAGCCCGGCCTGGTCCAGAAGTCGTCGACGTAGCTCGCGTCGAGGATGCGGACACCCCCGCCCACCGCGGAGAACGCCCCGCCGTCCAGGTCCGCGTAGTTCCACCAGCCACGAAGCGGGAATCCAAGCCGTGTCGCCTCCCGGAGCACCGTCTGCTGCTCCTTGTTCAGGCCGGCATAGGGGTCGCCGCTGCCGCCGGGCTCCATCGCGTCGACGATCTGGGGGAACTTGTCGTGGAGCACCCGTAGCCCCAGCAGTTCCACGGTCATGCTGCTGGGGATCGAGTTCCCGGTCCCGGGCACCATGGGCACTCCGCCGTCCCACACGCCGTCGGTCTTCTCCAGTGCGCCCATCGTCTGGTACGCGCCGCCGCTGGCCCCGTAGATGTAGCCGCGCGGCCGGGCCGAGTCGCCGTACACCTGCGCCGCGACGACGCGGGAGAACTTCGCCGACGCCGCGTTGACGCGGTACCCCCCGAGCTCACCGGCTCCGGGCAGGCCCCCGGCGTTGTTGGTGGCCACGGCGTAGGCGCCGTTCGTGACGGCGAAGGCGATGGTTCCCGGCAGGGCGTCCTCGGTCCCCAGCGTGGGGTAGGTGTACTCGAAGAAGCGCCCCTCGTACCGGTCCGGGAAGTAGAAGGCGAATTTGGCCTTCGTGTCCCGGAACCCGCCGTGGACGTAGCGAAAGCTCACCGTGACGTCCGTCGCCGGATCGGTGGCCTTCCGGCGCTCGTCCACATCGACGTACGGCCGGGTCAGCTCGGGGTCGACGCACGACCCGGTCACGATCAGGGGGCCGTCCGGCGCGGCCGGCTCGCAGGACGGGCCCACGAGCGGCCCCGCGTCGATGTCCAACGGGTGCCCGAGGTTGGTCCACACCGGTCGCGGGGCGGGCGCCGCGTCGTCCGATGACGACGAGCAGGAGGCCGTCATCGAGACCGCGCCGGTGATCAGCAGTATCGCGGAGCCCGTCAGCAGCGGCCGGATGCGACGCCGGCGCGTACCGGCGCCCGAGTCCCCCCGGGAGCCTCGTAAGCCTCGGTCGTCTTCCGTCGTCTTCGGTCGGGCCTGTGCCGCCCGTGTGCCTCTGGTTTCGAGGTACCTGGCCAACGCTGTCACCGCGTTCCCTTCGATCCGGCGCCGCCGATGTCGCCAAAGCGCCAGCCGGCCGGGCGCGCTGGGAAGTGCTGCCGCTGGTCGGACGACCAGGACACGGGCGAGGTCCTCCGTTGGCTGGCAGGCGTTCCCTACGCGCCCCGCGGCGCCTCGGATCCGGGACCAGCCACGGCGAAAAGGATCTTTCCCCCAACAAAAATTGAGCAAAGCATAAAGGCAAGACCCGAACAAGGCTGAGACTCGCCGGTGTGTGGGGTCGAGCGTGTCGATGAGGAGCGAAAGTTAGCTCGAACTCAATGTTGGGATGCGTATCGTCTGGGCATGGCTTCCACGGCCGGTCGCGCGCGCGGCCGTTACGCGCGCACGGCCGGGCGTCGGCGGGAGATCGCCCAGGCCGTCCTCGACCTGGTTGAGGAGAAGGGGCACGCGGGGGTGACGACCGCCGAGGTCGCGAGGCGGGCCGGCACCAGCGAGGCCACGGTGCTCTACCACTACCCGAGCCGGGATCACCTGCTGGTCGCGGCGCTGGAGCGGGACGAGGAACTCACGGTGCTCCAGGCCGAGCGGGACGGCGTGCGGCCGGCCGCCGGCCTCGCGGGACTCGACCTTGACGTCCTCGGTGAGCATGCGCAGGCCGCGGCACGGCGGGAATCGCTGCTGCGGCTGCGCGTCGCCCTCGCCGGTCTTGCCGCGACCCCCGGTCATCCGGCCGCGGACTACTTCGCCCGCCACCGCCGGGTCGCGATCGAGACCTACGCCGGCCTCGTCGCCGAACGCCAACGGCGCGGCCAGGCGCACCCGAGCCTCGACCCGGTGGAGGTGGCACGGCAGGTCATGGCCACCTGGGAAGGCCTCAACGCCCAGTGGCTCCTCGCACCGGACTTCGACCTCGGGGCCACCCTCGTCAGCGCGTTCCGCAGACTGTCCGGCCAGAACTGGATGGAGGCCGCCCGCGCGGTGCTGGAGCCCCCCACGGGCATCTGACGACCGTGCCCGCCTGCCCGCTCCCGTCGGCCCGGCTGGCCCGCCGGGCCGGCGCCGTGCACTACGCCGTCCGAGCGGAGGCGTCGCTTCGCGGGTGCGCGACGGGGCCGCCATGAACCGGATCATGATTTGGCGCAGGCCTTCGCGACCAGCGGTCACAACCCGCGTCGGATCGCCCCCGGCCGTTGCTCAGGACACCGGGCTCCCGGTCCGCGCGAGGTGCTCGTGCAGGAGCCGGATGGCGGCCGCGCCGTCGGCGACGGCTGAGGCGACCCGCCGGACGGCGCCGACGCGGACGTCGCCGACGGCGAACACACCCGGCCTGCTGGTCTCCAGCACCTGGGGCGGCCGGTCCCGGCCGGTCGCCCGTCCGGCGTCGTGGCCGGTGAGGACGAAACCGTCGGCGTCGAGCGCGACGGCGCCCGCGAGCCATCCGGTGTTCGGCCGCGCGCCGGTGAGGATGAACAGCGCCTGGGCCGGGAGCGTGCCCCGCGCCCCGGAGTGGTTCTCCCGGACGACGACCTCCCGCAACGTGCCGTCCCCGACGACGCCCGCGACCTCGGTGTGCGCCAGGACGACGACCCGGGGATGGCGGCTGATCCGGTCGACCAGGTAGCGGGACATGCGCTCACCCGGCTCGTCCTCCCGCACCACCAGGTAGACCTCGGTGGCCACGTCGGCGAGCAGGAGGGTGGCCTGCCCCGCCGAGTCGCCGCCGCCGACGACCGCGACCGGACGTCCACCGCACAGCCGGGCCTCCATGAGGGTCGCCGCATAGTGGACGCCGGCGCGCTCGAACCGCTCGATCCCACGGGTATCGATACCTGTGGGATCGGCACCCGTGGCATCCGTACCCGTGGCCTCGGTGCCCGCGATGTCGAGACCGTTGTACCGGGCACCGGTGGCGATCACCACCGTCCGACTGATCATCTCGAGGGGCAGCCCGCCGGGGTCGTAGCGGACGACGTGCAGGTCGCCGTCCGGCCGCAGGGCGAGGGCTGTGGCCGGGACGCTGATCTCCGCCCCAAGTCTGTTCGCCTGGACGACGGCCCGGTCGGCGAGCTCCCGGCCGGAGATCCCGTCCGGGAACCCGAGGTGGTTCTCGACGCGGGACGAGTCGCCGGCCTGCCCGCCCGTCCCGACCGCGTCGAGGACCGTGGTGGTCAGCCCCTCCGCGGCCGCGTGGACCGCGGCCGCGAGCCCGGCGGGCCCGGCCCCGACGACCAGCACGTCCCGGATGGGGGCTCCCGGCCGCGCCGCCGGCAGGCCCAGGGCCCGGGCCAGCTCGGAGTTGCTCGGGTTGCGTAGCACCAGCCCGCCGAACCAGATCACCAACGGGGTGTCGCCGGGCGGCACGTCGGCGGCGCGCAGCATCCGCTCGCCGTCCCGGTCCTGTTCCAGGTCGACGAAGCGGTACGGCAGCCGGTTGCGGCAGGCGAACTCGCGCAGCCGGCGGCTGTCCGGGCTGAACCGGGAGCCGATCATCCAGAACCCGGCATCCAGGCCGACCGGCATCGCCCGGCGCTGGAAGTAGGCGCGCACGATGTCGTCGCCGAGCGGGGCATCGGCCGCGGGCGGCGCCGGATGCGACATGGCGCTCGGTCAGCCGGCGCCGGATGAGTCGGCGGCTCCGAAGGAGCTCTGCCCGAAGGGCGTCGGAGCGTCCGGCAGGCCGCCGCCGGACTCCTCGGCCCGCCGCGCCTTCCCGCCGCCTCCCTTGGACTCGGCTCCCTTCGACCCGGCTCCCGAACGGCCGCCCCGCGAGGACCCGGCCCGCGCGGAACCAGCCTTCGCGGAGTCCGTTCGCGTGGAGTCCGCTCGCGGGGAGTCAGCCTGCGTGGAGTCCGAATCTTCGGAGTCGTCCTGGGAGAGTTCGCCGGCCGAGCTGTCGATGGTGCGGCCCGGCTCGGCCGACGGCGCGGAGATCTCGATACGGCGGGGCTGGCTACGGCGGGCCTTCGCCAGCCGGACGGTCAGGAGGCCGTCGTCGAGGCTGGCGTTCACCTCGTCCGGGTCCACCTCGCCGGGCAGCAGGATGACGTGCTCGAACTGCCCCACCCGGCGGGTCTGGCGGCGCAGCGTGCCACGGCGCTCCCGTTCCCTGATCTCTCCGGTGACGAACAGCTCGCTGTCCCGGAGGTCGATCGAGAGATCCTCGGCCCGGGCTCCGGGCAGCTCGAGCTCCACGACGAACTCGTCGGCGGTCTCCTCGACGTCCACCGCCGGCGCCAGGCCGGCCAGCACGCCGTAGGGCCGCCGTTCGCCGCCGCCGGTGACGTCGCCGAGCAGGCTGCCCATGCGGGTCCAGGCGTCCTCGATCTCGCGGAGCGGATCCCATCGGATGGTCGGTACCTGGCGGCCGGATCCTGCGCGCACGGGGTTTGTCATGATTCACTCCCTGGCCATTACTCATGTTCCTGGGCGGCCTACTTCCTGGGCGGCCTACCCGTCAATCGTCGGCGGGGTCCGCCCGGTCGGCAAGCCGCCCGGCCGTGACCCGTTCAGGCGGCCATTTCTGATCTCCTGTTCGGGCAACCATTTCTGATCTCCCGGTCCGGTACGTGGTGTTGCGAGGCCCGTCGGGCTGGTCCTACCGTTAGTCGAAAGCGCTTTGCGTAGCCGAAGGTACTTCGCCGCGTCCCCGCCACCTATTTGCCGGAAGAACTCCCACCGGGAGGACATCGTGGGAAAGGCAGTTGGAATAGACCTGGGGACGACCAATTCGGTCATCGCGGTCGTCGAGGGCGGCCAGCCGACGGTCATCCCCAACGCCGAGGGCTCGCGCACGACGCCGTCGGTGGTCGCGTTCACCGAGGGTGGCGAGCGGCTGGTGGGGGAGCTGGCCCGACGGCAGTCGATCCTGAACCCCAAGGGCACGATCACCTCGGTCAAGCGCTTCGTCGGACGTCGCCACAGCGAGGTCGCCAGCGAGCTGCGGACGGTCACCTTCGATCTCGCCCCGGGCAAGGACGACGCCGTGCGGATCATGGTGCGCGGGCGGCAGTACGCGCCCGAGGAGATCTCCGCGATGGTGCTGCGCAAGCTCGTCGACGACGCGGCCCGCTTCCTGGGGGAGAAGGTCACCGAGGCCGTGATCACCGTCCCGGCCTACTTCAACGACGCCCAGCGCCAGGCGACCAAGGACGCCGGCCGGATCGCCGGCCTGGAGGTGCTGCGGATCATCAACGAGCCGACCGCCGCGGCGCTCGCCTACGGGATGGACAAGCGCTCGCACGAGACCGTCCTGGTTTTCGACCTTGGTGGCGGAACGTTCGACGTGTCCGTTCTCGACGTCGGCGACGGGATTGTCGAGGTGCGGGCGACCGCCGGTGACACCCACCTGGGCGGAAACGACTGGGACCGCCGCCTGGTCGACTTCCTCGCCGACGACTTCAAGAACCAGAACGGCATCGACCTGCGTGACGATCCGCAGGCGTTGCAGCGGTTGTTCGAGGCCGCGGAGAAAGCCAAGATCGAGCTTTCCTCGGTGAGTCAGACCCAGGTCAACCTGCCGTTCATCACCGCCGACTCGAACGGCCCGAAGCATCTCAACACCACGGTAACCCGGTCACAGTTCGAAATGAACACGTCCGACCTGCTCGAGCGGTGCATGCCGGCGGTGCGGCGGGCGATGGCCGACGCGAAGATCGCCGAACCGGACGTCGACGAGGTCATCCTGGTCGGCGGTGCCACCCGGATGCCCGCGGTGCAGGCCGCGGTGCGCCGGCTCACCGGCGGCAGGGACCCGAACATGACCGTCAACCCGGACGAGGTCGTCGCCGTCGGCGCCGCCATCCAGGCCGCGGTCCTCAAGGGCGAGGTCTCCGACGTGCTGCTGCTCGACGTCACCCCGCTCTCCCTCGGGGTGGAGACCCTCGGCGGCGTCAGCACGAAGGTGATCGAGCGCAACACGACGATCCCCGCGCGACGGACGGAGACGTTCTCCACCGCGGAGGACGACCAGTCCGCCGTGGACATCGTCGTCCTGCAGGGCGAGCGCGAGATGGCAGCGGACAACCGGACCCTCGGCCGGTTCCGGCTGGAGGGCATCCGGCCCGCGCCACGCGGCCAGGCCCAGGTGGACGTCACCTACGACATCGACGCCAACGGCATCCTGAACGTCACCGCGCGCGACACCGACACCGGCGCCGAGCAGCGCATCACCATCTCGGACAACACCAACCTGCCCGCGGACGAGATCGAGCGGATGGTGGCCGACGCCGAGCGTAACCGCGCTGAGGACACCCGGCTGAGAGAGAACGCCGACGCCCAGAACCAGCTCGACACGATCGCCTACCAGGTCCAGCGTCGGCTGTCCGAGCTCGGCGACGACGTTCCGGCGCACGAGCGGGCCCGCGCCGAGCAGCTCGTCGCCCACGCCCACCGGGCCCTGGCGGAGAACTCCGGCGCGGACCGGATCCGCCCGATCGTCAACGATCTCCAGCAGGTGCTGTACGCGCTGCCCGCCCCCGGCGCGCGTGAGTCGGCGGCCGCGCCGGGCGGCGGTGGACGTTCCGCGGCGGCCGGGCCGGGCACCGGCGGCCCGGGTGGCGCCGGGCCGGGCGCGAGTGGCACCGGTTCGGGCGCGAGTGGCACCGGTTCGGGAGCCGGCGGGCACGGCGCCGGCGGGGACGACGTGATCGACGCCGAGTTCACCACCCGCGATGATGACTGACCACCCCGCCGGCGCGGACCTGGCGGCCGAGCTGGAGGAGTCGCAGGCCAGACATCTGCGGACGCTGGCCGACTTCGACAACTACCGCCGCCGGACCGGACGGGAGATCAGCGCCGCCACGGCGGCCGAGCGGGACCGCGTCGTCCTCGCCTGGCTGCCGGTGCTCGACCACCTGGAGCTGGCCCTCGCCCACGCGGACGCCGACCCCGACTCCCTCGTCGACGGCGTGCGCGGGGTGCGCCAGCTCGCGCTCGACGCGCTGCGGATCTCCGGCGTCGCCCGGCTCGACGACGAGACCGGCCCCTTCGACCCGGCCCGGCACGAGGTCGGCGCCGTCGTCGACAGCGCCTCGACGCCGCAGCCGCCCCCGGCGGGCACCGTCGTCGAGGTCCTGCGCCCCGGCGTCGAGGCCGGCGGGCGGGTGCTGCGGCCGGCGTCGGTCGCGGTGAGCGCCGGCCCGCGGACGGCGACATGAGCGCCGGGACGACGGGACGCGCGAGCCCGGACTTCTACGAGCTGCTCGGCGTGCCGCGTGACGCCGACACCGACGCCATCCAGCGTGCGTACCGCAAGCTCGCCCGCAGGTACCACCCGGACATCAACTCCGACCCGTCCGCCGAGGAGCGGTTCAAGGACCTCTCCGAGGCGTACGACGTGCTGTCCGACCCGGACACCCGCGCACGCTACGACCGGTTCGGCCGCGATTTCCGCCGGGTGCCGGAGGGCGCCGAACGCTGGGCGGACGCCCCACGGGGCGGCTTCGGGCCAGGCGCCGGGCCAGGTGCCGGGCCGGGCGCCGGCGCCGGCGGGACCGCCGGGCGCGGAGGGGGCTTCGGCTTCGAGGGGTTCCAGGGCTTCGACTTCGAGGACCTGTTCGGCGGGGTCCGCGGGTTCGCCCGCCGGCGCGGCCGGGTGGGCCCGGTGCCCGGCGCCGACCAGGAGGCGGAGATCGAGATCCTGCTCGCCGAGGCCTACCGCGGCGCACGGCGGCGGATCACGCTGCCCGGGCCGCGCGGCCTCCGGGAGGTCGACGTGGCCGTCCCGGCCGGCGTTCGTGACGGCCAGCGGCTGCGCCTCGCCGGGCAGGGTGGGCGCGGCCGGGACGGCGGAAGCCCCGGCGACCTCTACCTCGTGGTGCGCCTGGCTCCCGACCCGCGGTTCCGGGTCGAGGGCCGCGACGTCCACACCGACCTGCCGCTCGCCCCGTGGGAAGCCGCCCTGGGAACGGCGGCCGGGCTGGACACACCGGCCGGTGAGCGGGTGACGGTCACCGTCCCGCCGGCCACCTCCAGCGGCCGCCGGCTCCGCCTGCGCGGCCGGGGCCTGCCGGCGCCTGGTCGGGACGCGGCCCGGGACGCGGCCCGGGAGGCCACGGGTGGCAGCGCCGGCGCCGCTGGCGGTGGTGGCGGTCCCGGTGGCGCGGCCGGCGACCTGTACGCGCACGTGCGGATCATGGTGCCGCCCGACCCCGCGGAACGGGAGACCGAGCTGTTCCGCGAGCTCGCCCGGGTCTCGTCCTTCAACCCCAGGGAGCGGTCATGACCATGACGCTCGTCCGCACCCGCCCGCGGGACCGCGAGCTGGACCTGGAGTCCTTCTGCGCCGCCGCCCAGCTGCACCCCGACCTCGTCCACAGGCTGGTGACGCTCGGCCTGCTCGACGCCGGCCCCGGCCCCGGCGTCGGTGACCGCGGTGTCGTGCTCGCGGCGGGCGCGCTGGCGCGCGTCGGGCGCATCGAACGGCTGCGCCGCGACCTCGGGATCACCTACACCGCCACCGGGGTCGTGCTCGACCTGCTCGACCGGATCGACGAGCTCGAGCGGCTGCTGCGGCAACCCCGGCGGGGAAGGTGAGCGCCATGCGCGCAGTCGTCTACCGGGAACCGTTCCAGGTGGCCGTGGCGGACGTCCCCGACCCGCGCGTCGAGCATCCGCAGGACGCGATCGTACGCGTCTCCTCGACGAGCATCTGCGGTTCCGATCTGCACGTGTACGAGGGACGTACCAGTGTGCGGCCCGGCACGGTCCTCGGCCACGAGAACATGGGCACGGTCGTCGACCGCGGGTCGGCGGTGAGCCGCGTCCAGCTCGGCGACCGGGTCTCCGTTCCCTGCACCGTCTCCTGCGGGACGTGCGCGAACTGCGAGCGGGGCCGGACCGAGTTCTGCCTGCGCACCAACCCCGACCCGCACCGGGCCGGAGCGGCGTACGGCTGCCCGGACATGGGCCCCTACCCCGGCGGGCAGGCCGAGTACCTCCGGGTGCCGTTCGCCGACTTCAACCTGCTGCGGCTGCCGCCGGGCGACGACCAGGAGCTCGACTTCGCGACCCTCTCCGACGTCTTCCCCACCGGCTTCCACGGCACCGAGCTGGCCGACGTCCAGGCCGGGAACACGGTCGTCGTGTTCGGCGCCGGGCCGGTCGGCCTGCTGGCGGCGTACTCGGCCACCCTGTGCGGCGCCGCCACCGTGCTGGTGGTCGATCCCGTGCCCTCCCGGCTCCGCCTGTGCGAGCGGATCGGCGCCACCGGGATCGACTCGTCCACCGAGGACGTCGCGGAACGGGTGCGGGAGGAGACCCGTGACCGCGGCGTCGACTGCGGCATCGACGCCGTCGGCTACCAGGCCAGGACGGCGTCCGGCGAGGAGCAGGCCGGCCTCGTCCTGAACCAGCTCGTCGACTGCGTGCGCTGGACGGGCTCGATCGGTGTCCTCGGCGTGTACCCCACCCGCGACCCCGGTGCCGCCGACGAGAGCGGCGCACGCGGCCGACTCCCGTTCGACATGGGCGCCTTCTTCGCGAAGGGGCTGCGGATGGGCAGCGGGCCGGCCAACGTGAAACGGTACAACCGGTTCCTGCGCGATCTCATCATCACCGGCCGGGCGCAGCCGTCCTGCGTCATGTCCCATCGGCTGCCGCTGGCCGACGCACCCGACGCCTACGCCCACTTCGACCACCGGGACGAGGGCTGGATCAAGATCACCCTCCAGCCCTGACTCCGGCCTCCCGGCCCGGCCCGGCCCGGCGAACTGTGGTGGGTGAGTGAGTCCTGGGTGTCACTCGCCCGCCACACTTCTCAGCCCAGGAGCTGGCTGGTCACGGGCGCAGGGCGGCCATGACCATGCCTGCGTAGCGGCGCCACTCCTCGGGGTCCCGGATCCCGAGATCGGACAGGACGCGCGCATAGCCCCCGACCAGGATGCGGACGTCCAGGGCGGTGACGTCGGAGCGCAGTGTGCCCTGCTCGCGGGCGGCGTCGACTTGGCGGTTTCGCGGGCAGGTGGTACTGGGGTGGCCGTCGAAGTGCCGCCCGCCGGGGGACGGCCGGCGGGCGTGAACGTCTACGGGCGCCAGGACGCCGGTGGGTGGTGTCAGCGGCGGCTGATGACCTGCGCCGAGGATCTGGCCGGGTGATGGAGCTGGTCGTGGGTGCTGGCCCACGAGTACGCCTCCGCGGCGACCTGGGTGAACGAGGCCGGGCCGAGGCGGCATTCGGCGCAGGAGACGCCGAACATCCGGCTCAGGGTTCGCGCGCTGCGGCTCGGGGCCACCGGGGTCTGCCCCCGGCCGAGCTCGGCGACCGCGCGGCCGTGTTCGGCGGTGGGGCGGCCGTGTTCGATGCTGGGGCGGCCGCGGTCCGAGGAGGAGCGGCGGCGGAAGAACCCCATCAGTCGGTCCCCGGTGTCGGCAGCGCGGCGACCGCGGGTGGAAGGCCGTCGCCGTTCACCGCCCCCCCTCCGAAGCGAGGGTGGCCGGCGACGGGAGCCTTGTCACCGCTCGCGTTACCGGGAGCTGGCAGCGTGGTCGTGCACCGCGGGTTCACCAGCCGATGGTAGGCCGCCGGCGTCCGAGACTCGACCAGAAGTCCTGTGAGGCATGTTGATGACAGGCCCCGGCCGCCGAAGGTCGACGCAGCGTCTCCGAGGATGTCGGATTCCCTGATCGAGTCAACCCTGGTTAGCCCGCTTCGGCGGCCTTCGACCTGCTTCGAACGTCTTGGACATGCTTAAGCCCGTTTAAGGCATGCTCGACCTTGTTTGGCATCGAACGGTCTGGAAGGCCTCGACCTGGACCACCACTTAGGTCTAACTTGTCCAAAATGAGAGGAAAGTCGGATCTCGCAGGTGGTGGTGTCGGGGCCCTAGCCGCCATGTGCGCGCGACACCGCTGGATCGTCGTCGCCCTGTGGGCGGCCGGCCTGGCAACGCTTCTCGTCTTTGTGCGGGACTCCGGCGCGCGCTTCAACACCGACGTCGCCGTCCCCGGGACGGACTCCGCGCGGGCCATGGATCTCGTCGGCGAGGTCGTACCCGGCGGTGGTCTCCCGGACACCGAGTCGATCGTGTTGCACGCCCGCCGCGGGACGGTCGACGACCCGCTGGTTCGCGAGCAGATCGCCGCGATGGCGGCGGAGCTCGGCAAGCTGCCCAAGGTGGGCGGGGTCATCGACCCGTTCAACCCGGCCGGCGCGGTCGTCCTCGGCGTCGAGCCGATCAGCGCGAACCGGCGCACCGCGGTCACATCCGTGATCATGAAGGGCTCGGCGCTGAACCCGGACCGGGCCGCCGCGCGGCGCCTCATCGACACGGCGCGGGCCTATGACGGGCCGGACCTCCAGGTCGAGGCCGCCGGCCCGGGCGCGACCGCGCTGAGCGCGACCACGATCTCACCACGACCGATCATCATCGCGCTCGTCGCCGCCCTGCTGCTGCTCGGCGTGACCCTGCGCTCCCGCGGCGCGGTCGCCGTCTGCGCCGCGACGTCCGCGGTGGCGACGGTGGCCGCCCTCGGTGCCATCGTCCTGATCTCCCACACGATCACGACCACCGCCTTCGCTCCGCTGCTCGCGGCCGTCGTCGCGGCCGGGACCAGCCTCGGCGGCGCCGTCGTCGTCGTGCACCGGGCCCAGTCCGCGCTGCGCGAGGGAGTCGGCCCGGTCGAGGCCGCGGCCCAGGCCACCGCCCGCGCCGGATCCGCCGTCGCCTACGGTGGCTTCTGTGTCACCCTCGCGATGGACGGGGTGGCACTGCTGGGGCTCAGCTTCTTCGACGGTGTCGCGCTGGGCCCCGCCGCCGCTGGGGCGGCGACCGGCCTGGTGATCATCACCCTGCTGCCCGCGCTGCTGGCGCTGAGCGGACCGCGGCTGCTCGGCTGGACCGAACGCCAGCACCTGACGACCAGCGGCCGCGGCCTGCCGCACCGCCCGGGACTGCGAGCCTGGTGGGCCCGGCAGGTGGACCGCCGGCCGGCCGGCATGGCGCTCGCCGCCGGCCTCGGGCTGATCCTGCTCGCCGTCCCCGCCGTGACCCTCGACCTCGGCGGCGCCGACGACGGGGCCGAATCGACGTCCCTGAGCACCCGGCGGGCCTACGACCTGCTCAGCGCCGACTTCTTCCCCGGTCTGAACGGCCCGATGCTCGTCGCGGTCGAGCGGGGCGACGGGCCGTCCGCTGTGCCCGTGGCGGACGTGGTGAGCGCCATCGCGAAGACCCCCGGCGTGGTCAAAGCGGCTGTCAACCTGGAAAAGGCCGACGCCGGGCTCGCCGTGATCCGGATCGCGCCGCGGGAGGGCCCGCGATCGCCGGCGGCCGTCGACCTGCTGCACCGGCTGCGCGACGACGTCATCCCGCGCGCCGTGGCCGGCACCGGCTCCCGGGTGTACATCGGCGGCTCCACGGCACTGTTCGTCGACATGGCGGCGGACTTCCGTGGCGCGACGACACTGTTCCTGCTGGTGATCCTGCTCGTGGTCGGGGTCCTCGGCCTGCTGATCCTGCGCTCGGTGGAGATCGCGGCCGCGCTGGCGGCGACCAGCGTGCTCGCCGTGCTCGCGGCGGCCGGCGTCCTCGCCATCCTGTTCCAGACCGACCTGCTCACCACGGCGCTGGGACTGGAGACCGGGCCGGTGGAGCCGTCCATGCTGGTACTCGTGCTGGTCGCCGTGTTCGGCTTGTTGCCAGGCCTGAACCTCAGCCTTCTCGTCCGGCTCCTGGAACCCGCCGACCGCGCCGGGAACGAACCGCCCACGCGGGACGCGCAGAGCACGGGGGGCACGGAGGGCACGGGGGATATGCAGGGCGCGGAGAGTACGCGGAACACCGGCGGGACACGGCGCGCACGGCGGCGTCGGCGTGCCGACACCGGGCCCGTCCGCCGCCGATCCGTCGGTTCCCGGCTCCGTGGACGTCGCGGCGGCACGCCGGGCCCGATCCGGCGCCACCGCACCGACACCACCCCCATCCGGCGCGGCCACGCCGACGTCGGTCACGTCATGCTGACCATGAACCTCGTGATGCTGTTCCTCTTCATGGCGATCGCCGCGCAGCCCTCCCGCACCATGAAGGTCATCGGGTGCGGCCTCGCGACCGGCATGGCCATCGACGCGTTCGTGCTGCGGGCGACGCTCCTGCCCGCCGTTCTCCACCTCCTGCGCCCCACCCGGCCCGGCTCGCCCGCCCGCCGCACCGGCTCGGCGGCCGGCAACAAAGCCGAGGATGGCGGCAGGGCGAGCAGAGCCGGCCGGCGCCGCGCCCGCCGGGGGCATACGCCCACGTCGGCGGCGGCCTGCGACACATCTTCTTCCCAGGCCTACCCACCGGTTAGCCCGTCACCACAGCTGCCGGTCCGCCGCCCCCTCAGCACCCGCCCCGGACCACTTGGGATTGAGTCGAGCGCCCCCGACAAGCGGCGTCCCGAGGTGCGTTCAGGATGACTCGTTCGACGCAGTGAAGACGGTCCGCGGCGCCCGCCGAAGGCGTCGCGATGTGATGAAGGACGCCGCGGAAAATCTGTAGATCCCGTCGAAGTATCTTTTCGTGGCGATGGTAAAGCATGTAGCGGCCTATGCCGCGGCGCTGATGACCGAAGAGGCATCGCCGGCCGCATGGCACCTTGGGCCACCATGATCACCTAGAGGTGGAAACGGGAAACGGTCGGAAACTCCGCGCGCCTGCCACGACGGATGGCAAACTCTGATCAACGTTGCGACTGACCGCCAAGGAATCGCACCGTGGACCGAGCAACGTCATCGAAACTGGCCGGGGGGTCTGGCGTGTCGGCGCGCTCGCACGAGTTCGGACGTGAGCTACGAAGGCTTCGGCTTGCCGCGGGCCTCACCCTTACCGGCCTCGCTGGGAAGGTGTACTACAGCAAAGGTCAGCTCAGTAAAGTCGAGCGAGGACTGAAGCCAGCGACTCGTGAACTGGCCCAGCTCTGCGACGCGGCCCTCGGCGGAGACGGCGCGCTTGTTTCCTTGATAGGTCATCGTTCAGTTGATACGGACTTTGCTTACGAGGAAAAACTCGAGAGTCGCGAGGAGGTATGGGTCATGCAGCTGTCACCAGACGGCTCGAGCTCGTTCCGGCCCATGGACAGACGTGATCTGATGGCATCCGGAGCGGTCTCTGTGATCGCAATCGGTCTCGGTGCCGTCGGAACGCAACGGGGAATTGGTGAACGTAGCTCCGTGGAAGCTATGCGCCTTCTTTTCGACCAGTATCGGGTGATTGGCCAGTCGGTCAGCCCCGGGGTTATTCTTCCTGCTCTCATTGCGCAGACTCACACCATGCGTGAACTCGCCATCCATGCGGATCCGAAAACTCGGCTGGAGCTCCTGCACCTCGGCTCACGGTATGCGGAGTACGTCGGATGGCTCGTCCAGGAGACAGGCGACGACGAAGGAGCCCTGTGGTGGACCCAGCGAGCCGTCGAACTGGCGGCGGCGGGCGGAGACCAGGATCTGGCGGCCTACGCGATGGTCCGTCGGGCACTGGTCACGCTCTACCGGGACGACGGTGAACAGACGGTCGCACTGGCACGGCGGGCACAGGACAGCGCATTACCTGCACGGATACGAGGTCTGGCTGCCCAGCGCGAGGCACAGGGGCACGCGATAAACGGCGACCTCAGGTCCTGCATGAGCTCCCTCGACCGAGCACGCGATCTGCTGGCCGCCGCCGCGGCGGACGCCGGAGAAGCTCCGGTCATCGGCACAACCAATCTGACGGACCCAGTTGGAATGATCACTGGGTGGTGTCTCCATGACCTCGGACGTCCCAAGCCGGCAGCCGAGATCATGGACCGCGAGTTGAAGCTGGTCCCGGCCCGTGCGCTGCGTACCCACGTCCGCTACGGAACTCGCCGCGCCCGCGCCTATGCGGCGGCGGGCGACATCGAGCACGCCTGCGAACTGACACGAGGGCTGTTGACCAGTGCCGTTGCCGTTGACTCCGCGACCATCGCGGCCGATCTCCGCCGCCTCGCTCACACGTTGCGCCGCCATCATCGGAACCCCTCGGTTCAAGCCCTTGCTCCTGATCTGAGCGAGTCGCTCAGCCTGATTGACCCGGAGGAATCATGACTGCCGTCGCCGAAGTAGAGAGCCCGGCGCAGGACGTTTTCATCAACTATCGTACGGGTGATGGAGACAAGGCCGCCATCTACATTCATAGAGAACTATCGCATCGTTTCGGGGCCGAGCGAATCTTTCGTGCTTCGGAGTCGATCGTTCCGGGTCAGATCTATACGGACGAGCTCCTCGAAAAAGCTCGAAGAAGTGCCGTTATGATCGTAGTCATAGGACCGAACTGGACGCGATCATCGGAGCTTGGTAATTCCGATGACTGGGTACGGCGCGAGATACTCGAAGCGCATAGAAGCAAGGTTACGGTTATTCCTGTACATGATGGTCGCCTGACGGAAAGACTGAGAACGAGGGAACTTCCGGAAGACCTGAAGTGGCTCGCAACTGTGCAGTCGTATCGTCTCGACGAGCACAACATAAGTAGGGACCTGACTACTCTCGGAGACATCTTGGCGAACGTCGTACCCGCATTGCGTCAGGCGGACGGTGCCCGACCGGCACCAGGTACGGCCTCGCCGCTCATCCGCAACCATCTGGGCGAGGCGTACGGACCTTCTCTGCTGGGAAACACGATATCGGGTGATGGCGGCGTTATAGCGAAGGGCAACTCCGGGCCGACGCACACCGGCACGGGAGATCAGTACAACAACTCGCAGCATGTGACCGGTGAAGGGCGAGCTGGTCATTTTGTCGTTGGCGACGTCTATGGTGGATTCGGGAACCAATACGGAACTCCAAAGGGGTCGGAGAGCGAAAAGTGACGGAATGGATGTCGACGGGTTGGGAATTATCGGGACCCGTGCATTCCGGACCTGGAACTCAGAACAATTACATTGGCATTCATAGTCCGGTCAATTTCCGGCGGTCAAATCCTCGACAAGTCGCCTTAGATGATCTAAATTCCTTGCATGAGATCTTTGTGTGTCCACCTAGGTTTCTAGAAGCAGCCGATAGGTTGATGACGCTACGGACCGTGCTCCTTGGTGGGCCTCCGGGCAGTGGTCGGACGACAACGGCAAAGATGTTGCTCCACCATCTCGCAACTCCGGTAGGCCGTATTCACGAAATTCTCCCGGAGCAAGCGGACGGCAGTGGAATTTCTGCCTCCGAGCGGGTTGGAAGTGGCGACCAGATGTGGATTGACCTGTCCAACCTGGACCGCGACATCTGGCCTAAGATTCAGGGTGAACTGCTCTCACTCCGATCCGTTGTCCTGCGGCGGGACGCATATCTTGTGATCGTGCTCCCTGATGAGAATTCAGATGTCAGTCCCGAATTCAGGCGATTTTATGTCCGCCCTGGGAAGCCGGCCGCGGGCGCGGTGTTGCGTAGCCACCTTGATGTCGTTGGAATTGGCAATATTGGGGACAAATTAACCCTGGACAGATTAAATATTCTCCTGGGATCAAGTCCGTCGTTGAATTGGACGGCACGGCTGGCGAGCCTCCTCCACCAGGCACGCGAAATTGCCTCCCAGGATGACGGTATGGATTCCTGGATCGCTCGTGTGGAAGACAGCCTGCAGGATCATTCGAAAGCAATATCGGACCTTGTCGTCCGTCGGAACAAAGGGCCGCAACGGGCGCTCCTGCTGGCCGTCGCCTTCATGCATGGAGCTCCGGCTGATCAGGTCCTGCGAGCGGCGGACGAGCTCCTCGACGCGACTGGATACTCCGGGCACGAAAATTCACTCCTGGAAAAGCCGGATCTGATGGAGCGCCTGCCCGAGATCGAGGCGCGTAGTGATCTTGATGGCCGTGTGCACTTCGAGAAAATCGGCTATGGTGCCGCCGTCGGTGCACACTACTGGGAATACAGGCCTGACCTTCGGCCAGGCATAATCTCATGGGTCACTCGGATCCTACGGTCAGACGCATATTCGCGCGGGACAAAAGATGGGCTGCTGGGATCCTTCGCCGACCAGTATCTTCGTGACGGCCGTCGCAACTCCTGGGGTGATTTGGCGAAGCTGTCCGTGGAATGGGCGCGCCACAAATCGACTAGTGATGCGGCGAGGCGGTTGCTCGGGCGCGCACTCGCCGACGATACTGCCGGTCCGACCTTTCGGAGGCAGATTTACGAGTGGTCGCAGCTTGCTCAGCTCGAACTCGGCCTCGTCCGCGTTCTGACGAATCTGTGCGAAGAGGTCATCGCCGTGAGGCATCCTGACCAGGCTGTCGTAAGGTTGCATCATCTCGTGCGACGTCACGGCCGAAAGTCTCCGGAGCCGCGCAGGGCGCTGTTAGCTCTCGTGGAGTCTGATCAGGGCGCGAGGCGGTTGATGCTGCAGCGCCTGACCCGGAGGCTCCCGCCGCAGCCTGACCAGCGTGAACCATGGCAGTGGGATATCGATGTGGAGATTTTTCTCGACATCGTGGATCCCGCCCAACCGGGTTGGGTCAAGGACGGCATGCCGCTCCTACACGAGAAGGAGGTCCAGGAGCACCTCGCCTCGTGTTGGGGTGCTGCCTTCTCCGCACAGGATCAGGCCGTAGCGGTGAGGCGCAGAGTGGTCGACTGGTTCGTGGCCGCCAGTGTCGATTCCCATCATCGTGCGGCGCTCCTCGATGTCTTGGTCGCCGCCTGTTCAGGCCAGATCGAAGCCTTGGCGAGGCTGCACACCTGGGTGCGGTCATGGTCGGCCTACAGCGGTGGCGAACGGTCGGGCCGGACGGAGTCGATCGCCAATGATCTGCTTAAGAAGATCAGCGTAGCTCAGGGAATCCCTGCCGAGCTTCTGTAGTGGATCTTCATTCGTGTGTTGAATTTGCAGTGCTCGAGCGGCCTATCCCCACATGCCCTAGGGCACCTCTGAATTTTCGTGCTGGGAACTTCTGAGTGTGATAGGTCCAGGAGCCTGAAGAATCGTGGAGAAGCGGAGGAACTATGCAGAAGAATCGCTGGAAGCTTTTAACGGGCGCGGCCCTGGCTGTTGGGGTCGTCCTTGTGGTGGTGGTCGTGTGGGGAAACCGGAAGCTACTTGTTCCTCTCGGGATCGCTGTGCTCGTTCTCGGTTTCCTTGCGGCGATTCGTCGGTCGGCCTATGGCGTACTGGAGTACGACTCTCCATCGCAGTCGGATCCGGCGCCGGAGCCGATTTTCGTATCCAGAAATGACGAATTTCGCGTCAGTGCTGTCCCGATTCCCAGTAAGATTCCGGACTATGATTTTCTTCTGTCCGCTACGGTCCGCTGGTGGCCGT
This sequence comes from Frankia sp. Hr75.2, assembly GCF_949319125.1. Taxonomy (NCBI): domain Bacteria; kingdom Bacillati; phylum Actinomycetota; class Actinomycetes; order Frankiales; family Frankiaceae; genus Frankia; species Frankia sp. Hr75.2. The sequence goes on from NZ_CASGGV010000255.1 coordinate 45,016, forward strand.
CCGGGCAGGCTGATGGGTATCCACCCCTGGCTGCGCGTGGTATTGCTGTTGATTCGGTCATCGCGCGGGCGAGGCAGATTACGGAGCAGCGGGATCCAGGTCGGAGCGCGCTCGTGGAGAAAGAGCTGCAAGGTCGCCTTGGTGTTGTGGAGGCGGACCGTTCAGGCCTGCTTGGCGTGGCCGCAGACGACGTAGTCCTCGGTCTCCCGCCGGAGGATAGAGAACGTCTGAAGAAGCTCGCAGCGGTTCGAAAGGACGAGGAGGTGTGGAACCATGAGCGCCGCTGGGAAGAGAACAGGAGAAAATACCTTGGCGAGGATGTTCTGAAAGACACTGGAAGCGCGGTCGTCTGGTGGCTGGCGCGTAATGGAGATCATGTAGAGAACGCCGTGGGGGAGATCGAGCGCCTCGCCCGCCTGTCTGCCGCGGCTAATAACCGGGAGCTGCCTGACTGGTTCCAGCGCACAAGTCACGCGCCGAATGGTTCCGACGACCTGTTCTCCTCGGCGCACTCGCTAAAGATGGACGGCCTCTGGTCAGAGAGTCGGCGTGAGCCGAGGCCGACTGATCTTATCGATAGGTTTCTAGATCTTGCGAAGTTTGAGACGGACGATCCCAGGCGCGAGCTTTTCGGTCAACAGATCGCGCTGATCTTGGAGAAGCATGGCAACCCAGGCATCGCGGAAGAGCTCCGTGAACACTTCGGAGAGTCCGTCCCACCGAGTGATGGGCATGCGGCGATGGATGTCGGACCCGCGGCCGGACCGAACGACCCAGACGATAATCCGGATTACGGCCCGGATCCGGACACTGATCCCGATCCCGGGAATTCGCTATAGTGCGTGTGTTTCACGCACTTGGGTGCGCACGAAGGGCGGCGTTGACCTGAGCCATACGTCCGCTCGTTAAACCCTACGGGTCGTACGGAACCCGAGGGGCATCGACCGGAGCGACGTCCGAGGAGTTCAGGGCGTCCGAGGCGAAGCGTCGTAAGGCGGCGGTCACCGTTGGCAGGTCGACCTCAGCGAGGTGGTCCATCATGTGTCTGCGGACACTGGCCACGTGGGTCGGCCAGGCCGCGCCGAGCCGGGCGAGGCCGGAATCGGTTAGTGCCGCGTACCAGCCGCGGCGGTCTCCGGGGCACTGCTCCCTCCGCACCAGGCCCTGTGCCTGCAGGCGGCTCACGATGCGCGTCATGCCGCTGATCGACAGGGAGCAGGCCGCCGCGAGGTCGCTCATGCGCAGCCGTAGCCCGGGCGACTCGGAGAGAAGCATGAGCGCGGTGTACTCGTTCAGTGACATGTGCTGCTCGCGCAGCAGGTCGGCGTCGAGAGCGCGCGGCACGATCAGCAGCGCCCGGCCGAAGGCGCGCAGGAACGCCTCCTCCTCGCCGGACAGCGGGGTCGGAGGACCCGGATCAGCCCCTGTCATGCCGCCAGCTTACTTGCTTGACATGACAAGCACCCACCTGTTTGCTTGACGCGGCAAGTAAGCAGGCGAAGCCCGCCGGGTCGGACAGGCCCGGTGGGCCCACGTATGTCCCTCCGGGAGAGAGTTCGCCAATGACCATCAAGATCGGCATCATCATCGGCAGCACCCGTCCGAACCGCAACGGCGAGCAGGTGGCCAAGTGGGTGTTCGACGTCGCCTCGAAGCGCACCGACGCCGAGTTCGAGCTCGTCGATCTGCTGGACTACCCGCTGCCGCACCTCGACGAGCCGCTCCCGCCGTCGCTGGGCCAGTACCAGAACGAGCACACCAAGCGCTGGGCGGCCAGGATCGCGTCCTTCGACGGCTTCGTGATGGTGACGCCCGAGTACAACCACAGCACCTCGGGCGTGCTCAAGAACGCCATCGACTACCTGTTCGCCGAGTGGGCGAACAAGGCTGTCGGCTTCGTCTCCTACGGCGGGGCGGGCGGCGCCCGGGCCGCAGAGCACCTCCGGCTCATCGTCGGCGAGCTGCAGATGGCTGACGTTCGCCAGCAGGTCGTGCTCTCGCTACTCACCGAGTTCGAGAACTTCAGCGTGTTCAAGCCCGGCGAGTACAACCTGGCCGCGCTGGGCACGCTGCTCGACCAGGTCGTCGCCTGGAGCACCGCCCTCGCGCCGCTGCGCCAGCCCGCCGCGTCAGAGGCCTGACCGGCCGGTCCCGGTCTCTGTCTCGGCGGCGGTGCGGGCGCCGCGGGCGCGCAGCCAGGTGGTGAGCTCCGCGGCGTCCGCGTGCCCGGCGGCGTCGAGCGGGGTCAGGCCGTCGTAGCCGATCCAGTTGACGTCGGTGCCGTTGTCGAGCAGGCACTCCGCGGTGGGCCGCTGTCCGCCCCGACAGGAGCACCAGAATGCCTGGGTGATCTCGGTTGTGGTGGGGGGTGGCGCCTGCCGCAGGCGAGCGGCGACGCGGTCGAGCAGGCCGAGGGCGGCCGCCGTCCACAGTGAGGTCCGGGCGCCACGCTGGACCAGGCGGCGCGCCGCGTTCCACTGGCCGAACGCGACGGCGTCGTCGAGCGGCGTGCCGCCGCCGATGACCGCACCGGGCGCGTCGATGTCCGCGCCGGCGTCGAGCAGGACGTCGAGGGCAGGCGCGTCGTCTCTGCTGGCCGCCCAGTGCATCGGGGTCTCGGTGTGCGGGCCGGTGAACCTGGCGCCAACGTCCGCGCCTGCCTTGATCAGGGTTCTGACGGTCTCGGGGCCGTCCGGGAAGTGGCCGGGCCAGTCGGTGGCGATGTGCAGCAGCGAGCGCGACGCACCCGCCGGATCGTCGATCCGCGCCACGCTGAGCTCCGGGTGCTCCGCCAGCAGCCGCCGCAGTGCCGGGACGTCGCCGGTGCGGATGACGTGGACGGCCGCGCGTCCCAGCGGGTGGTTGGCGTCCAGGTACACCGGCGGCTGTTCGGACACGTGGCCTTCTCGTGGTTCCGTTCGACGGGTGGGCCTTCTTCGCGAGACCGGGGGCGAGCGGGAACCGTAGCGGGGGCCCCGGGAGACGGCAAGCAGAGGCTGTCTGGTCGGAGCTACCGGGTCGGCGTGAGGCAGGCTCGGTTGCCGGTTGCCGCCGGTCCGCTCTCGTGGCCCGCGGCCTGTGCCGGCCTGTCGGCCGGGTCATTCCAGCAGGAGTGCCATCGCGCCGACCAGGGTGGCGCTGCTCACGATCTCCCGATTCCTGATCATTTCCGGGATGCGGGCGAGCGGGATCCATTCGATGCGGTCGGACTCGTTCTTCTCGGTCGGCGGGCCGACCAGCTCGCACGCGTCGGCTCGGAACAGGAAATGCCGGGCATTGGTGACGCCGGCCGCGGGTTCGGCGTAGAGGAGTGGTGCGAGGGCCCCCGGGCGCCAACCCGTTTCCTCCTCGAGTTCGCGGGCGGCTGCACGCGGTGGATCCTCGTCCTCCTCGACCAGCCCCATCGGGAATTCCCAGGCCCAGGTGTCCGTGGCGATCCGGTGGCGCCACATCATGAGGACCCGTCGGCCGTCGACCGCCGCGACGACCGCGAGATCCCGGAGCCGGACCACGTGGTGTTCGCCCGCCGTGCCGTCGGGCCGCTCGACGTCGAGACACCAGACACCGAGCCACGGGGTGTGGAGAACCTCGCGTTCTCCCTTTACTTTCCAGCGCATTGCGGAAACCACCTCGTCTCAGGTCGCGGAGTTTCGACTCCCCGGACCTCCACTCGACTCGGGCGACGTGTGCCTTCCTCTGGAAGGTTGTGTCGTCTCGTCATTTTGTCGGGGGCCGAGCCCGGTCAAGGGTCGCTCATACACCACGGGCCGACCTGGGTGTCCGCCCCTCGCCGGGTGCCTCTCGGCCGTTCCGGGCGTCATTCTGATCTTCGCTGGTGGGGTTGATCGGTGTGGCGTCTCGGCGTGAGCGGTTGTCAGCGGACGAGTTCGTCCGCGGCCGGTCTCGTCTCTTCTCGATCATGCCGGGGTCGGGAGAGGTTGGTCGCCGAGGTGGCAGGGACCAACTGCCAGCTGCGGGGCAACCCGGCTACTCGAGCATGTCGAGCAACTGCCGGAGGCTCTTGCCGCTCGCGTCGTGCGTCCAGTTCTTGTTTCCGTCGATCTGGGTTCCGACGTACTCCCTGAGCGCAGGGGACGGCCCCGCAAATGATCGTCCGTCGGGTAGCTCCGTCCAGCCGTCGGCAGTCACTACCGCGTGGTAGGTCTCTCCGCTCCTCTTGCGGGTGTGTGTCAGCCGGTCGCCGGCCTGGACCAGCCCGGCGCTCACGAGCCGGGCGAGGTTGCCTGCCCGCCTTGCCTCGGACTCGTCCTTGCCCGCATGTCCCGATCCGAGCAGCAGACGCCTGAGGACGTCGTTCGCGTTGTCGATCAGTGGTCGAGCCTGCGCCTGCAGGTAGGCGAAGACCTCGTCATCGACCTCGATCTTCTCGGTCATGCCTCACACTCCTACGCAAGAGACTTTATTTCTTTGGAGTATTTAAGTCTTAAAGTCCAAAGTCAAGGCGGTCTGCACCGATCGGTCCACTGAGGTCTCTGGCTGCCCGGACAGCTCGCGCATGTCGGCGGTGCGCCGGGCCCAACCGTGCCCTGCGTCGCGAGCGGCGTGCCCACGACGTGCTGGTCCAGCGCCGAACCACCGCCGGCCACCCATGTGGCGGCGAAGAACTCGTTCACGTCGAGGACCCGGTCTTGGGGCCAGCCGGAAACATCGGCGAGGAGGCCATCGCCCCCGAGGTGCTCAACCCCCCGTGTCGCCTGGCCAGCAGGGACGAGCTGCGGCCGACTGTGTCCGGCGTGTCGTGGTCTGGCGGGTGTCCGAGCCGGTCATGGCGCATGGACATCCGTCGCATGGTTATAGCGTCAACGCTATGATCTGGGGGTACCGTCGAGCTGGAACCGGAAGTGCGGGACTGGCTGGAACTGCTGCCGACCGCACAGTTTGCGACGGCTGCCTTCTACGTAGACCTGCTCGCCGAGCAGGGTCCATTGCTGGGTGAGCCGTACACGCGGCAGCTTGACGGCAAATTGCGCGAGCTGCGGTTCCATCTGGAGGGCCGAGCGGTCCGGGTCACCTACTGGATCGCACCGGGCCGGCGGGTAGTGCTGCTGACGGCGTTCGCCAAGACGCGGATGCGGGAGGCCGCCGAGGTGTCCCGCGCGAGGCGCGCGCTGGGAAGCTGCCTGACCGAGTCGCACACGGTGGGCGAGGATGAGGGGGCGGCGGCGATGACTGAGCGGGCAGGCTGGGCGGAGCTGCGGGAACGGCGGAGGGGTGAGCTGGGTGCGCGGGATGCGTACCAGGCGGCAATGCTGGCGTTCGAGCTGGGCCGGTCGGTACGGGAACTGCGCCGGCGGCGCTCCTGGAGTCAGTCCGAGCTTGCCCGCGCCGCGGGCATGACGCAATCGGCCGTGGCGCGGTTCGAGGCCGGCGGTACCGTACCGACTCTCCCGGTGCTGGAACGGCTCGCCGAGGCTCTCGACGCAGACCTCGACGTCCGCGTCGTCCCGCGTTCCGTGGCGTAGGAGACGTCCTGGCGCGTCTATCCAGACATGATCCATTGAAAACAATCTTCGCCTGGCTTACAGATCGATGCTGCCAGCCCGTTCCACCTGAGGGCTTCATCATGTCTGCTCGGGGGCCGAGCCCCCCGAGCCCCTGACGGGCGCAGTTGCCCTTTCGGTCGGTGGCGTTCGGGCATGCCGGGGTTCGTGTCCCCCGAAGCCCACCATATTGGTCCAACTAGAACCCTCTCGATACAGAGAGTGTCCAAGTAGGCCCGAAATGGTAACAAGTTCCGAGATCGTGGCGTCCTCCGCAAGGAGGGCGCCACTGTCGTTTCTGCGCTCATACCGTGTTATCGATCTTGCAAAGCGCCGGCGCAGCCGGTCTGTCGTCTCGCGGTCGCCGTCGGCGGCCCCTGGCTTGCCATCTCCGGTTCGGGGCTCCGGCTGAGTGTCTGCTGCGGGAGTCGCCAGCTCGGTGTGCGTCTCCCGCCGTAGGTACACGACTGTTTCGAACGGCTCGGTCAGCTCGTCGGCAACCACCAACGGGCCATCGCCATCGGTGTCCATGAACAGCTTGGTGAAGATCGCTCTGTTCAGGACGCTGCGGGTGCGCTTCTTCGCCACCCGGTACAGCTCCTGGGGGTCGGTCAGGAGGTCGAGCATGCCGGTGATGATCTGGTAGCCGACCTCAAGCTCGGCGTTGGTGTTGTCGAGCTGTCGCTTGAGAGCGGCCCGTTCGTCACGGATAGCCCGCATCCGGGCTGTGATCTTGGCCTTCGGCCAGTCGGGGTCACCGACCAAGTCAAGATAGCGATCTTCCTGCCGGTCGAGTTCCTTGAGGCGCCTGGTGTGCTGTGCCCGGAGCTGTCGGGCGTTGTCCTCGCCGCCGGCGACCGCTTCGCGCATGGTGGCGCGTGCCAGTCGCTGGACGTCGTCCGGCACCCGCACGTGGCAGTAGTGCCGAAGCACGGACTCCTCCACGTCCTCGACCTTCAAGTACGGCAAGTCACAAGTGTGATCTTGTCTTCCGCGACAGATGTAGTAGAAGTAGTCCACGCCGTGCCGGTTCTTGACGCCGGAGATGATCAGCCTTCGCTCGCAGCGGCCACAAAACACCACGCCCTTCATGTAGTGGTTGTAGACGCGCTGCCGGGTGCCGGCCCCGCGGTCGGCGATCAGGATCTTTTGGACCCGGTCGAACACGTCCTGGTCGATGATCGCTTCGTGCCGTCCCTTGATCTCGACGCCCTCGTAGGTGACGAAGCCGAGGTAGTACCGATCTCGCAGTAGATCGCCGATCTTGTGGATCGAGATGGGTCGTTCCGGCCGCTTCGGCGTGGGACGGGTGCGCAGGCCGGCATCGGTCAGGGCCTTGCGGAGCGTGTGGAAGTTGTACCTACCCGTGGCGTACAGCTCGAAAGCGAGGCAGATGAGCGGCGCCCGCACCGAGTCAAGCGCGACGGTGCGGATCTCGCGGCCCTCGAACTGCTCGCGGACGTTGAGGTAGCCCAGGGGCGCTTGCCCGAGGGTGCCGCCGCGCCGGGCCTTCTCGCCCATCTTGTAGCGGATGTCCTCGCCGTTGGTCCGCGACTGGAAGCCGTTGAATACCGCCAGCATGCCGTGGATGGCTTCGCCGAGGGGGGTATCGTCGAACTTCTCGGTAGCCGAAACCATGGTGACGCCCAGATCGCGCAGCATAGCGTAGGTGATGCCGTTTTCAGCCCAGTTGCGGTGCATCCGGGAGAGCGAGTAGAAGATCACGTAGTCGACGTCGCGCTGTTGCCGGATGCGGGCGATCATCTTTCTGAACTCGGGCCGCTTGTGGATGGCGGTAGCAGAGCGGCCTGGGTCCACGTACTCGTCGACTATTTCCACCCCGAGCTCGCGGGCTTTCTCCGCCGACTTGCGGCGCTGGGCTGGCAGCGAAATGCCCTCGGGGTCGTAGTCGGTCTTGACCTGCCCTGGCGTGGATACCCGGAGGTAGACGACGGCCCGTTTCGAGCCGCCACTGCGGGGAAGATCGTCGCGGAAGTAGCGTGCGGAGCGGCTCATGCGAAGCGCTCCGACGATTCCCGATGGGAAAACGTGCCCCCACCGGCTCCAGCGCCCCGGTCTTCCCGGATGATCCGAACGCCGAGCCGCTCCGCTGTCTGCTCACACCATCGACGCTGCAGCTCGACCTGGCTGTCGACAGTATCGATCTCGCTGGTGTCCCGGTTGACCCGCGTGTAGACGGCGGTCCTCAGTTTTCTTGACTGTTCCATATCGATCTCCTTCTATTTTAGATAGCCGAGTATGTTCGGGGTTGCTCACCCCGGAAGTAGCTGATCACTGGCCGGTCCTCGTCGTCGAGGAATCCGAGGTAGGCAAGCCTGATCTTCATGGCGTACACCGAAACGTTGAACAGCTCGGCGAGCGCGTCGATATCCTGGATGCCGTTGGCCCACGCGCGCTTGACCCACGGACGAGGCATCAGAAAGCAGGCGGCGAAGTGGTCACAGATCCGCTCGATCCGTTTTCTGCGCTCTTGCTCGTCCCGCCCGCCGACTTGTGCGTACAGCGTGCCCCGTGCTGGATGATCGATCACGTGTTTTAGTTCGTGAGCAAGGGTAAAGCGCCGCCTACCGGCGCCGCTGTTGCGATTGATCACGATCAGCCAATGGCCGTTACGCCACTCGGAGAAGCCGGCCAGCGTCGGCATCCGCCAGCGTGGCTCAACCTGTACTTCGATGTGCGGCAGCTCAGTCAGCCGTCCCACGTCGGCCGGTGCGTGCCGGATATCGAGCAGGTGCAGCAAGGTCGTGGCCTGGGTTTCGGCGACCTGATAGGCCTCGCCGAAAGTCAGCGGCCGGTCTGGAGCAAGCTGGCTCAGTTGCTGGATGATGGTTTTCTCGCTGTGGTCCATTGGAATGTGTTCCCTCCTTCCGCAGCCCACCCGCACGGGTGCTATTTTTACGTGTTGCTTCCCGTCGATGCGCTACGCGCTTCATACTTGGCGACGATGGCCCTGATGCTGGCTTCCGCCTCGCGGATGCCGGCATCAGGCAAGTCGTATTCAGCACGCAGCATGACGGGGAGACTCGGAAGGCCTTCGGGAAGTGGCATGCCGGCCAGCAGGAAAAGGTCGCTGGTCTTGACTTCCAGGGCGCTCGCCAGCAGCGCCAGATTCTCCGGGGCTGGGCGCTCAACTTCATCGTTTTCAAGGCGGCAGATCGTGTTGCGGGGAATTCCCGTCATCATCTCGACTTGCCGGAATGACAGGCCGCCTTCGGTGCGGGCATGCCGCAGAAAGGCGCCAAGGGTTGATGGTTTTGGTTTCGGGTTCTGTTTCACGCATTTCCTCCGTTTACATTATGATCATAACAGGCCCTTCCCGATTTTGGGACAGTATAATTTACAACGAGTTCCTATTGACCGTGCGACATCCACAGGACATTCCTATGAATGGTCGATGGTGCTTGTGCTCTCTCCGACGTATCTCTCGCTGCCCCGTGCCCTCTGATCCGACTAGTGCGAGGAACCGCGCTCGCTAGCCACTTCGCTGCTTCCGGCTTCTCGTGGAGTCATCAGTGGTTCTGGTGGTCACATGTTCTGACGATTGTTTCCATCAATTGACATAATGATCCCCGTAACGCACAATAATACCCATTCGCTTCGCGCCGTTCTCCTTTATGTCAAGGATGAACCCGCTCGCCGTCCCGGTATGGACGGCTCTGAAGGAGAGCGTCGTGGTGCGAAGATCGTTGATGTGGAGATGGCGAGGTATCGGCCTTCTTGCGGCACTCGGGGGTGTCTGCGTCGTGGTGGGCTTGATGGAGGCCGGCCTTTCGCCTGCCGTAAACGTTGTGATCTTTGGGTTTACTGTCCTGTTGGGGGCATGCGTTAGCGGTATCGGCCTGCTCATCGCCATCAAGATCGAGGAAGAAGAGGAGCGCACGCGCTAGTCCTTGGTGGGCCGTACGATCGCATTGAGCGAGCACCCCCGGTGCTGCTCGCTGTGATCAGCCAGGTACGATAAGCCTGGCAACTTCATTGGATAATGGTCAGGCTTAAAGCTGCCTCGGGCGATCTTGTATCTCTTGCTTACGAGCCAACCTTAGAGTCGCAGAGGCTCTGCCTGTCGGGAGTAGATCTTGTTTGAGGATCCGGGCTTCCTGGCTATCTTCACAGTCCTTGTCGGTGTACTGGGAGGGCTATTTGGTGGATGGCTTACCCAGCCCACGTGGTTGAAACAGGGACATATCGCCGCCGGTTTCGGGGTCGCTGTCATTCTGGGCTGCCTTCTTGCCTGGAGGGTTGGGACTCTTCCGACGGAGGGCTCGGGCACTGATGCTGCGACGGAGGCCCGCGAAGACGCGCCGACCCCGATGCCTTTGGCTGCAGTCGAGCAGACTTCGACCGGTCCAAGTATGATGCCATCGGCTGCCGGTGGCGAGCATCAGAGTGCTTCCCGTGAGGGCTCGATGCGAGCGGATGAGGTCGTGTCTGCTCCGTCTCCTCCTACTCCGGCCCCAAGCGGATCGCCACGGCCGCAGCAATACCTCAACAAAATGCTGAGAGCGCCCGACAACTCCGCTTACTACATCACGTCGGATGGTACACGCCAGTCCGCATCGGAGATCATCGTTGACTGCCTGAAAGTTCGGCGAGGGATCGGCGATCCCGTCGATGTATCGATGTCGGAGCTGGAATCTTATCCTCTCTCATCCCGCATGGCGTTTTGCCTCTACTCCAAAGGGATAAACTTCGTCACGGAAGATGGCTCGAACGGCTACGCGTACGTGGTTGATCGGGATGGTTTCAAGCGTCACGCGGGCGGCTTCTGTGTCGAGCATCCGGATAGTCCGGACACGCCTCCTCAGTACAGGCTCTACACGGTGCCGAAAGGTGAACTCGACGGGCATCGGCAGGGGCCGGACTGGTTCCCTTCCGAATCGCTGTGCCTGGCATTGCCTCGTCCTGAAAAGTAAGCAGATCGTCAGCCGTGTGGTGCCTCTCATGCCTCATCTCGGGCCTGTCGCATCTCCCGCAGCACCTCGCCCGCCCGCCCCGTACTCACCCCGAGCTCTCGCCGTAGCGCATCCCGTGTGATCGGCCGCCCATCGTGTGACGCCCGATACTCGACGTCGGCGGCTCTGGCCGCCGCAAGCAGCGGGTCCTCGGCTTCCGGGCCGTCGATGGACTCTGACCTCGAGGCGTCCTGACTCAACGGATCGCCGAGGACGGCCGCTGTCCCCGGCGGTCCGCCGTTCTGCCCGCGCAGGACGGCCAGGTGCGAGAGCAGGCCGAGAACGATCGGCGGTACGGAGCCGGTCCCGACCACGATTGGCCAGCCGACCGTGAGCATCCCTGCTTCGGCCAGGTGCCACAGGCCGTTTCCGACGAGCGAGAGGCCCATGGCCAGGAGCGCGTTCCAGCGGGCGAACCGCCGCGCACCGGCCGAGCCGGTACCACGAGTCAGCCACACCCGAGTCGCCGTGATCGCGTAAGCATCAACGGTGAGCGGCAGCAGCGGCGCAAGCGGCTCCGGCCAGCCAGCCGCGCTGGCCAGGCTTCTGAGCCCCGCGAAGCTGCTGATCGCTGCGGACAGGGCCGCCACCGCCATGCCGCCCGTGATCCACCAGTCCCGGACTGACTGGACGGCCCCCGACCCCTGCTTGGGAGTCACAGCGTGGTCTCCGGCACGATATTGGCCGTGAGGAGGCGGGCTGCCTCGTCGTGGAGTACGACCGTGACAAGCTCCGGCCCGGGTTCGGGAAGACGCCGTGCCGCGCTCCGGATCAGCTCGGCCCGGGCGTCGTCCGGCACCGTTACCAGCACGCCTGGCACGACGCCTCCCGGACCCAGGCCGCCACGGTTCACGAAGCTGACGTAGGTCAGCAACTTTCTGTGCAGCGTCGGCAGGCTCTCCGTGGCCCGGTCGACCTCGACCCAGGTGTGATCAATGAACTGCTCGGTGGCCAGAGCCACGTAGGCGTCTGGCTTCAGCCAGTTGTCAGCCCCGGCTGGCCACCAGCAGGCCGGTTCCGCGTCGAACGCCTCGATCGTGAGGCCGGGTGTCTGGCGTTCGGTTTCCCGCAGGCTGACATACAGATCGCTTCCGGCCAGGGCATGGGCCAGGAACAGTGGGCGTGGGGTACGGGGCCGCCGCGCGCGGCCGCCCTCGGCCGGCTGGCCGGTGGCGGTTTGCCGGCGTTCCAGCACCCTGGTTCCGGCCGTGTCGAGACAGAAGATCAGGCCGTCCGAGCCGGCCCGGACGCCGCCGACCCGCCGCTCGAGGCTGGTGACCGCCCGCCGCTGCACCAGCTGGCTCATGGTCCGACGACGGACCCGACCGCGGGCCGTGGGCGCGATATCCGCGAAGTGCAGCCGGTCAAGCTGACTGCCGGTAAGGACGCGGACGCGGCGTAGGTCCTCGAGGATGCGCCAGTCGCGAGGCCCCAGCAGGCCGGTCAGCCGTTCCACCTGAGCTGCGGACACCCGCTGCGCGCCGGTCATGAGTGTGCCTCCGACAGGAGGCGCACTCTCGGGGGCGTAGACGCCAGAAACAGGCGGTTGTACAGGGGAAACGGCCACGAGTAACTCGACGCGACCGGAGCGCCGAACGGAGCGGCACGCCTCACAATGTTTCTCCACGCCGTTGCCGCCCGATCCGTCCGTTCGCCCCGGACTGTGGAGGCGCGATTCGGGCCAGCAAGGCTGCCTCGACATCCGCCCGGGGGACGCCGTAGCGCTGCCGGCTCTGCTCAGCGAGCACCGCCGGATCTCGGATGGCATCGGGCAGCGGCGGCGTGGCTGCGGTGACGACGCCGAGGGTTCGGCCGTTGACCGCCGGCTTCATCGCGATCTCGTAGGCGTCCAGGCCGAGCAGCTCATCGGCGGTCAGCGGCGCGAAGGGGCGGGCCAGCACTCGGGCGTCTTCGTAGGAGTTCAGCTGGTAGGCGATCTGGGTGCGGGCCGTGCCGAGCACCGCGGTCTTGACCGTGTCCGGCAGCTGGCCGAGGTACTGGTGGGCCAGGATGAGGCCTACGCGGTATTTGCGAGCTTGGGCCAGCATGTCGCCCACATCAAGCGGGAGCTTGATCACGTCCTGAAATTCATCTAGATAAACAAACGCTTCGCGCCGCTGCTGGGCCGGCACCGTGACCCGTCCGAGGATCTTCTGCCACAGCACGGCGACCACCAGCGCGCCGGCGAGCTGGGCCGTGTCCGTCCCGAGGGCGCCCTTGGCCAGGTTGACCAGCACCGTCTTGCCGTGGAAGACCTCGCCAAGGTCGAAGCCTTCGCTCTGGCCGAGCGCCAGCCGCAGCGCCGTGCGTGTTGAGAATTGTCTGAGCTTGTTCATGCTTGGCCCGATGGCCTGTGCCCGGTCCGCATCGGCCTTGCCCTCGTACTCGGTCCAGAACTGCCGTACCGAGGCTGGGACGGTGGACTGGGCCAGGACGAACCGCCGGAAGGCGCTGTTGGTGAGCAGCTCCGGCACTTCGGCCAGGGTGAACGCCGACCCGTCCGGTGCCCTGGTGGACGTGAGGGTCAGCAGACTGGCCCGCAGGACGTCGCTGGTCCTCGGCCCCCACGAGCCGCGCCAGAGGCTGGCCATGATGTGAACGATGTTGTCAACCGAAAGCTCGCGGCTGTGCTCCGAGCCGATGTTGCGCAGCAGGTTGATCCCCACCACGTGATCGGTGGAGGCCAGGTCGAGGACGATGACTTCGTCGGCTCGGTCCTCCGATAGGCGGGCCAGGACGTCTGTTACCAGGTCCCCGTTCGGATCCACGACCGCCACGCCATGCCCGGCAGCGATGTCCTGCAAGATCTGATTTCCCAAAAGCGTCGATTTCCCGGCACCGGTGGGGCCCACGCACCACTGGTGGCGAAGCCGATCTTCCGTGAGCAGTGCCAGAGGACGCGCCATCCCGGGGTAGTTGCTGGTGCCGACGATCGAGGCGCCGCGGCCGCCGCGCGGCATGCCTGGTGCCGGTGGCAGCTGCCGGGCCGATCCCAGGCTGAGGCCGGGGAGCGACACCGCGCCTACCGGCAGGCCGAGGCCGACTGCTTCCGCCGCGTTGATCACCATGCCCCAGCCCCACAGCGGGAGCGCGACGTTGGTCAGCCGCCGGGCCGTGATGCTTGCCGGTACCGACACGCGCCGCACTGATACCCCAGGCGCCTCGAGGGTGCGCAGGGCGGCCACGACCCGGGCGAGCATGGCCCCCCGGCGGTCGGGTCGTGTGGCGACGGCCCCGATCCGGCAGGTGGCCTGGAGCAGGGGCCAGGCCTGTTTGACGCGCGCCGCACGCTCAGCCTCGGCATTTGCTCGCTGCAGTGCGGCGTGCATTCCCGGCGGGGCGAGTGGCGGAACCGGCGTCTGACCGAGGCGCGTCGCCGCCAAGCCCCCGATGATGTATTGGCAGTAGATGGCTTCGGCACCGGACAAAGGCTGTAGCGAGGCCAGGACCGCCGCGCTGGCCAGGGCGGCTCGCTCGACTGCCAGCGGTTGCACCTCGCTGGTGAGGCCCACCTCGACGGCCGAGCCGAAGACCGGCCGGTTCCGCAGATGGTCCGGGGCCTCCTCGATCCGCACACCAGGCAACGCCGCCCGCAGTCCGGCCAGCAAGGTCAGCCGGTCATTCCGGGGGGTCAGCAGGTAGTAGGAGATGCCCTGTGGGGCGGTCGCTACCACCTCAAGCGCGATGGGTGGGTGCGGCACCAGGGCCTTTGCCGGCGAGCGGGTCGCCGCCGCGACGGTCGCCAGCCAGCCGGCCAGGGCGTCCTGGTCCAGCTTGTGGGGCAGCCGCAGGTGGTAGGCAACGAGGGATTCGCGCCAGCGCTTCGCGTTCAGTGTGCGGGCGGTCACGACGATAGTCAGGCCGAGTACCGCGCCCAGCAGGTACGGGAGATAGGGAAGAAGGCCGGTCATCGGGCGGCCTTCTTCGGCTGGGCCGAAGTCGTCCGGTCGCCGGGCCGCCGCCCGGAAGTGGGCCGGTTGCGGGGCCGGCCGGCTCGCGCCCCGACGACCACCCGGCGGCGGAGCCTCTGTGGCTTCGCAAGATGCTGGGCTTGGCTGAAGCCGGCCGTTCCGGCGCCGGTGAGCATGGCGACGGCCGCCCGCCCCAGGTGGTAGGCCAGCGTGACGGGCACCGCGTTGCCGATCTGCCGGTACTGGGCGGACACCGGCCCGGCGAAGGCCCAGTCGTCGGGGAACGTCTGGAGCCGGGCGTACTCCCGGACGCTGAGCGGCCGGGTCTGCGACGGGTGGCAGCGCTCGGTCAGTTTCGACATCGGCGTGCACAGCAGCGTCGGGCTCGGCTCGTCCCACCTGAGCCGGCGCGCCGCGCCGCTGCAGCTGCCGCCCCCATACGGGCCGTTCGGCAGGAATTCCCGCATCACGTGTTCGGGCAGGTCACGCCAGTTACCGCCCTCCGGCACGTGACTCAGAACCCAGGCCATACGCGCCGAATAGCAGGCGCCCGGCCCGGCCGGAACCTCGGCGATCGCCTCCCGGACCGTCGGCGGAGGCTCGTGTGCTTCCGGTGGGAAGAGGATTGGCCCGCTGCCCTGTCCGCGCCGCGCGATGAGGATCAGCCGTTCGCGTCGCTGAGGGACGCCATGCCGGTGAGCGCCGAGCACCCGCCAGGCGACCTGGTACCCAGCCTCCTCGAACGCGGTCACGACGGCGCCGAGGGTCCGCCCGCCCTCGTGACCGCGCAGCCCCTTGACGTTCTCCGCGACCACCATCCGCGGACGGATCTCTCGGACGGCGCGGGCGAACTCGAAGAACAGCGCGCCGCGCGGATCGCTGAACCCCTGCCGCTTACCGGAGGCGCTGAACGCCTGGCACGGGAAGCCGCCTTCCACGACGTCCACCGCGCCTCGCAGGTGGAGGAAGTTCAGCTCGCGAATGTCCCGGCTGTCCACCGTCCAGCCGGGCCGGTTGGCGCGCAGCGTGGCCACGGCATGGCGGTCGAACTCATTGAGCAGCACATGCGCGAGGCCCGCCTGCTCGAACCCCAGGGCCATGCCGCCGCCTCCGGCGAACAGACTGACGCAGGTGAACGCTCCAGCCCGCTGCCTGACATCGGCGGGGCCCGTCTGCCCGCCTGATTCCCGCCCCGTTTTCGGCATGGGGGTATCCATGGATGGTATTGCGGTCTCCTTTGTCGCACTGGTTAGGTAAATTTGAAATCCCAGCGTGAGTCCCGCCGGGTTGGAAGCGCCAAAAGACTCGTGGCGGATATGGGTGTACGCGGGTCGTACGATGGATGATCGCCGGCCTGGCGCTCCGGCGGCTGTTTCATCCCGCGCGTGGCGGGGACGCATCGCAGCCGGAGCGCCGGGCCTCAGGGGAATTCCGTAACCGGCCGGTGATCACCGGTCAGGCAGGGTTCAGAAATCTGGGTAGTCGTCCGGCCGGGCTGTGGTGCGCGGCACTTCCTCTCCGGCCGTACCGGGTCGGATGGCGTCGGCGGCCTCGGGCTGCGCCGTCCCCTGAATATCCTCACTGGCCATGATGAGCGCCTGCGCCAGCAGATCGACATCGATGCTCACACGCGGCCTTCCGCGTACTCGAATTCGCTTGTATCGGGGCATGACTGGTCCCTCCTCCTTACTCGTTAGATGGTTTATCCCGTGGGCCGGCGGGCGGCATTACCTGCCTGCGCCGTGCGCGACCCTCTTCTTTCCTTATGCGCTGCTACGGAGGCAGCGTCAAGATCGCGAAAGTTGTGGAATCTACACGACAGATTCGGCTACCTGGCGGAGGGATTCGCCGCGCCGCGCGTCACAGGGCCACGTCACAATCGATCTCGTTGCCCCAGGCATGCCACCCCGGCCGCTTCCGGCGCGCGAACAGCTCCAGGAACGGCCCAGGCGACATCCGCTCCACGATCGCGAAGATTTCCTCTGGCTTGTGGCTGTGCTCCTGCACCGGCGCGTAGAACCAGCTGCCCTGGCTACGGAACCGCACCGGCGCCCGCCCCCGGGTGCCCAGCAGTACATGTTCCGTCTGGTTCCGGAGGTAGTTGCCGAGACCGAATTTTGGCTTGATCCACGTCAGAATCGAGCGGTACTCAAAACCCCAGGCCTCGAGCACCTCGCGCCCGGCGTGAACCGTGGCGTTAGTCACCCACACCCAGCAATGGCTGTTCTCGGCCGCCACCCGAGCCACCCGTAGCCCCTTTATGGCCTCCAGGCTCATGAGCGGGTAGTGCCGAACAGCACCCCGGCTGCCCTTTTGCTGAATGTCCCACGGCGGATCGGCCATGATCGTGGCGTACCGGTGCTCCGTTTCGGCCCCGCTCACCACCACACCTCCCACCGAGGCTCCGTATACCGCTCTGGCAGCAGCGCCATCTTTGCCTTCGGCACGCCACGTGACGGGTGGCCGTAAAGCAAGGCACAGGTCCGTCCCCGGATCTCGGAGCCCATAGCCTGGCGGGCCAAGAGCCCGAACATCACGGCATGCCGCATCCAGGCTGCCTCGGAGCCATGCTGATCGAATCCGACCGCGGCCACAGCGTGCCCGAAGACGTCGTGCAGCACATGGAGCCGGTCCAGCTCGCCGCTGGTCAAGAACGGGTGGTCCTGTCCGGACTGGGCGCTGCCGAAGACCCGCACTTCCCGGGCTCCGCACAGGTCGGCCACCAGGTCGTCAACGTCCCCGTAAGCCTCTTCAGCCTGCGTGATCACTCGTACGCCCAGTCCACCCTGTTCGGGCGGGCCGGTCAGGAACGCGAACTGCTGGCTGATCTCCTGCCGCAGGGCGCGGTAGGCAGGCACCGCCCGCTGGTCGATGACCGGCGCCGCGTGATAGTGCCGGGCAATCCGCTGCCCGACCGCCGGGTCGGCTCGTACCGCCGGCCAGTCGGCGATCGGCATCAGCAGCGCACGGTCGAAGCAGTACTGCACCGAACTTTCATGCAGCTCTGCCAGAGACAACGACATGACACCTCCTTGGCATCGGATGAAAAAAGGAAGAGGGCGAGGTGCTGGCCTGTCCGCCGGGCGACTGTTCGGCCGCCCGGCGGACAGGCTCACGAGGGCGGCGTTACCTACGGCCGCCGAAGAAGCGGTCCCACCAGAAGCCGACCGCCAGCACCATGAAGAGCAGCGGCACGATGGCGACCATCAGCTGAGA
This sequence comes from Frankia sp. Hr75.2, assembly GCF_949319125.1. NCBI lineage: Bacteria > Bacillati > Actinomycetota > Actinomycetes > Frankiales > Frankiaceae > Frankia > Frankia sp. Hr75.2. Next base: position 62,617 of record NZ_CASGGV010000255.1, read on the forward strand.
GACGACGATCGAGCCGACCCAGATGAGCAGCAGCGCCGTGGCCCCGCCCATCAGGTACTTCACGAGGTCCCGGGGGTTCATGGAGCCCATGGCCAGCTCACCGCCCGTCCTGGTCGCGGTTCTGGTCCCGCCGGGCATCCCGGGTGGTGTCATGTAGCGCCCGGCTGGCCCGCCAGAAGGCCATCCCGATACGCCGGGTCGCCCGCAGGGCGTCCAGCTGCGCCTGGGTCCGGGCTTCCCGAGCCCCTTGGGCATCGCGGTCCTCGGCTCGCTCCTCCCGCTGCTCATCGGTGAACACCCACAGGCCGACGGCGACCGCGAAGCCGATGAGGACGAGAAGGAAGATGAGATCGCCGCTCACCGCTCGTACCGCCGGCCCAGGGAGGCGACCTCGGCCAGCGCCACCGCCGTGAAGGCATCGACGATGGCGTGCGCCCGCTCGGCTGCGGCCGGAGACGCCTCCGCGAGGTCGGCCTCCGCCTTGCTCAGCGTCGCCACGCAGCTGAGCGCGGTGTGGGTGACGTAGCCAGCCGCGTCGACCCTGGTGGCGCCCGTCAGCCCAACGGCCAGTTCCTGGTCGATGACCCGGTCCAGCTCACGGGCCGGGGCGTAGCGGGAGAGGGAGAAACGGGTGGGGTCCAAGAAGCGGTCGGGAAGGTTGGGGAGAGAGCCGGGCATGGAGTACCTCCGATAGGCAGGGATGTCGGGCCGCATTCGCCGAGGTGGGGAGCCGGACTTGCCGGTAGTCCCGATCCACATCGGCTTGGCGGGTGGATGCATCACTGAGCCTCGGGCCGCTGGCATCCCCCGGCCGGACGCTGGCCGGACACTTCTCGGACGGAGCCGGACGCGGACCGGACGGAGCGTTTCGGCGCTGCTCTTCTGGGAGAGGCGCCTGTGTCACTGGGTGGCAGCGCGTACCATCCGAGCAACCAGGGGGGAGGGGCTCTGTGCTGTCCGAAACACCGGCGTTCGATGCCGACGCGCACCCAGCGATGGCGGAGCTTCTAAGGCTCGCGGATGAGACCGCCCGTCCGGACGTACTACGTCAGTGCCCCGTTCTTCTGGGCCTGCTTCGACCGCCGTTGGTCAGCACGGGCGCACCGCCCGACGTCCGAGCACGGGTGTTTCGGGGCGTTCTGCAGGCGGTGATGGCGGAGGAACAGCGGCGTCCGACGCATCCCGAGAACTACATCCTGGCTGCTGCCGAGCTGCTTGCGCTGCACGATCCGCGGGTCACCAACCTCGAAGCCCGCCGTCTGGCTGCTGGCGCGGTGTTACGCAAGCCGATCACGACCGAGCGGCGGGTGCGACCTCATCTTGGTCCCATGTCGAACGCTCTGCTGCACGCGATCCTTGACTTCCTTGATAACGAAGCCAGGGTGCGCGATCTGGCGAAGCGCTTGCCGCCCTCCGCGCGTGAAGCTCCGCCGGGGGCCGAAGCCGATAATGAGACGGGCGGAGCCGACGACGAGCAGGACGACGTTGCAGCGCTCCGCCGGCTCCAGCAACTGTCGGTGCAGATGGCGGATGAACTCGACATCGCCAGCAGCTCCGACGGCACCCGGACAGAGCACCGTCTCAGCACCGACCTCTACGTCAGGCGAACCCAGGAAGCCGATGTCCTGGCTGCCCTCGCCCCGGACGGATCGCCCTCGGCCACGGTGGTCAGCGGAGAAGCGGGGCACGGGAAGAGCAGCCTGCTATGGGGAGTGTGGCAGCGCCTGCAGGATGACGAGCGCGTCGAGTCATTCCTGCTCAACGCCATCTGGTTGATCGATCCGAACGGAACCGGGCGGGAACCGCTGTTGCCGGCGGGGGATCTCGCCGAGGCCGTCCGCACGGTTGCGGCGCGGGGGCGTACCTGTGTTGTCCTGATCGACACCGCTGACTTGCTGCTTCATTACGAGACCGACCGACGCCGTCTCCTCGATATCTGCGACCGGGTGATGGACGACGGGGCGCACGTGGTGGTGACCTCGCGGCCCGAGGAAGCGCGGGCGCTTCCTCGCACGATCTTCCAGCACGTCGGCCTGCAACCGTACGACGCTCGGGAGCTCCCGGAAGCGGTGGAGCGGCATGTGCGGGCCTACTGCCCTGATGCCCCGCCTCATCCGGCCGAGGAGAAGATCGCGCTTATCCTCCGCGCCGTGTCTCGTGGGCTGCCGACCCGGGAAATCTGCCAGAGCCCGCTGCTGCTGCGCTTGCTGTTCGACTTGTACGCACCAGAGTTTCCCCCGCTCGAGCTCGACGTCTCCGGCCTGTACCGCATGTACTGGCAGCGACGGGTCGTGGCCGATACCAGGAGCGAGGTCGGGCTCAGCGGGACCGCCACGGTGAATCTCTCGGGGCCGGCCGAGTCCGTCGGGCTCGCCCTACTGGCTACCGGACGGACTGAACTGGCGTCCGACGTCTTGCTGCGGTACATGCGTACCGTTGCCGATCAGTGGAACGGTGGGGCAACCTCGGCCCCGCTGGGCGAGGCCATTGACACGCTGACTCGGCGCGGCGTGCTCCTCCGTTCCCGGGTCGGCCTTCGTTTCTTGCACCAGACGCTCTTCGAATACGCTGCGGCCTTGGGCCTGCTCGAACGCGACGGGCTTAGTGCCGTGGAGTTCCTGGACGCGCACCTCCGGCAGCATCCCGATGACCTGTTCGTCGGAGCTGTCTTCGAGCAGCTGTTGATCCTCGCCGCCGCCGACCCCCTCATGACTGATCACGTCCAGCGGACACTCACCGGCTTGGCGGACAGCGGATCGGTTGCCTTGCAGCGCACCGCGCTGGGGGTTGTGGCCTACCGGCCGGAGCTGACCTCGGCCGCCGAATACCTGATCCGCGCCGTGGAGCCAGCGGCTGCTCGTCGCTATGCCCAGATCGCCCCGAGCGTCGCTGACGTCGATACCGTGCACCTGCTCACGGCCCTTGCTCGCGCATGGGAACGGAGCGTGCATTGCCGGATGACGGTCATGGAGGCGTTCGAACGTCTGGCGACCCGGGAGCCAGCCGCGGTGCTCGGGACCGTGCGGCAGCTGCGATGCGACGAGTACGTCCGCGGCATGCCCAAGGACTCAGCCCCGGTCATCCAGCTGTTCGCCCGGGTCGTCTGCGCCGTGGCTCCCGCCGACGAGCTATGGGCTGCCGGTCAACTCATGGACTTGCTGGAACTCCTGGTCTCCCGGGCCACCAGCCGCGATCTGCCGCTCTACATCCTTGAGCTGATCGCCTCCCACTGGCCGACGGTCGGGTCGGCGGCGTTCGCGGCCGAGATCCAAGCTTTCGTGGTCCAATCACAGGAAGTGCGGGACTCCGGACGAGCGGCGATGCGCGAGGCACTGGGCCGCATCCTCGCTCTGTCCTGGCGTGACCGCCCGGTGACGGACGACGCCGGCTGGTGGCACGACTTGCTCGACGAAGTCTGCACGGCGCTCGAAGCCAAGGACCAGGACGTGCTCGCGAACGCCCGGCTGGCTGCCATGATCGAGTATCTTTCGGCTGACTGGTCGGACTCCCGGCTGACGGAGATGACGGCCGAACGGTTGCTTCAACTCAAGGGTCCATCAGCGCCGTTTGCGCTGGCCCGGGAAGCTGCCTTGCCGCGGTTTCTGAGCATCGACAGCCCAGCGGCACAGCCCGCACTGGAGTTGATCGTCAGGCGCCTCAACGGGCTCCCCGCTCCAGGTAACAAGCCCACGCCCGGGTCGCAGGTCTGGGCTTCGGTTGTACGCAAGAGCCTGCATGCGGTCCGGTCGTCTGAACAGATTGCCTGGCTGCTGACGATGACCGATAAATCCCAGGACGTCGACCTCTGGCTGGCCGAGGACGGACTGGCGTTGCTACTCGTCCAAGCAGCCATCGGGGGCCACGACACAGCGCGGGCTGCCTTGATGGCTCTGCATGAGCAGCCGTCTGTGACGTCCGGAGTGGTCCAGAAGATCGTTAGTTACGACATTGCCAAATGGCTTGATCGTGACCGCAGCATGCTTTCGCTGCTGATCGAACTGTCCCACGCGCGCCGAACTGCGCGCCCGCTCGGCGATGTAGTACGTGAGCACGGCGAGCTGCTCCGTGAGCAACTTGCATCGCACACGGTCGAGCTCCAACGGCTCATCAGCCGGCTGCTGGGCGGGAGCAGTGGCCAGCAGCAGCAAGAAGGCGCCCACCTCTGGCTGCTGCTTGACCAGCTCGAGGTGGTGCCGCCGCCTGTCTACGAGGAAGTCGTTCGATGGATCAAGCGGGTCGTCGCCCCGCAAGCCATCGCCAACCTGTACCGCCTCGCGGGACAGGCAGCCATTGCCGGACGGCTCCCGACAGTGCAAGCCGAAGGTCTGCTGCGGGGGCGCTTCGCGCTGGTCGAAAAACCACCACGGCTCGTGAGACCCGGCCGGGAGAAACCCGATGTTGTGGCTGAGTTTGCCCGCGTCGCCTGGCTCGAGCTGCTGTGTATCGCGTGGCCGTTGGCTCATGTGGACCGAGATATCGCACTCGACATTGCCGTCGCAACGCCCACCGATACCGGAGTACTTGGGACGATAGGACACCTCATCGGGAGGCTGGCGGAGAGCGGTCGGCCGTCTGAGGCAGCGGATCTTCTGGTGGCCGTCGCTGGCCGGTCGGTGTCCCTTGGCTTATCCGCGAAGGCTGAGAGCGATCTTGCGAACAAGCTGCGCCGGAGCATGCGGATGATCTTTAGGTACGCGGACGTCGGCACGGCCACCGAGCTGCTTCGTGCTGCCCCTCATCTACCGCGCGCCACTTCGCGGCTGCTCGTGGCTGCTGCGGCCCAGGAGAGCTTCGAACGCCTGAGGGACGTATTGCTGGGACTGCTCGACCAGGAGCTGCCAGCGGGGGTGAAGCAGCAGATAGATGATGACATGCGAGCGCGGGCACGGACGGCCAGCACAGGCAAGCTACCGGAAGTTTTGACCGGACTGCAGCGATGACGCTCATCCTGGTGGGGTGGTGCAGACGGTGCTTGTCTACGCGGGCCCCTCAGGCTGATCGTCCGTGTTGACGGCTTCCGGGTCCGGCTCGGTCATCGCTTCAGTCAACGCATACATGACTGAAGCGAACAGGCTCCACTCTTCGTCGTGGCTCTCTGGTGATGTAAGAGCACCTGGCGGTCGCGGCATGGAGTCGGGCACCATGTCCGGATCGACGAGCCGCCGCATGTGTAGCCCTTCCGCAAGAGCAGTCAGCGCGACGGCATAGTTTTCGACCGTGAAAGGCGCACGCATGCGCCGCTGGAACAGATTGAGGAAGTCAATATACACGGGGACGAAGGCGTCCAGAAGCGCCCGATAAAATGCTTTCAGCGCCGTCGAGATCTGCGGATCACCCGCGCGCCCGGCGAGCAAGAGGATCTGAATCTCGAACGCATTGCCTCGTCCAAGGTCCTCAAAGTTGGCCCGTCCCCCCGCGCGGATCACGTCCGACAGTTCGGCCCTGCCCCGGGTCGCGACGGCCTCCGTGATCGCCGCCAGCGTCCCCTCAACGTTCAGCTCCCGCATGCGGTCTGCGGACAAGAGGTGCTCGAGGAGCTGCTCTCGGTAGGCCTCCTGCGTAGGCCACCAGTGGAAGAAGGAGCCGGTGGTCTTGCCGACCCGGCGGGCGATGTCTGTGGCCTTGATGTTGCTGAGCAGACCGCCCGCCGACGCGCTATGGAGCCACTCGACGAGCAGCTCCTCGCCAGCGTCCAGCATGGCCTTGATCGTTTCTTCGGCCGCCTGCTGCTTGACGCCGGTCGCGCGAGGGCGGGGGCGAGCCGATGGGCCACCTGAGGTCTGACTCACTGCTCTGAGTCTAGGGATCCCAGGTTCGGCCTACTACCTACTACTTGGTACGCGTAGAACCTACTACGTACTACACAAGTGCGCAGAGTCGTGCTAGGGTCACCATCAGAAGCAAGGAGGTGACATGTCGCAGCAGCCGCACTTCCCCGCCCGAGGGGACGGATGGGTGTGGGCCAGAGGAGAGTGATGGCTGCACGCCCCAATCGTTCACTTGGAAACGTCAAACGAAGTTACATAGATTTATTGAGGTATAAACGATCCGTGAATCTAGATTCACCGGAATCTGTCGCTCCTCGAGTGGCCTGCCTGCATCGAACGGATACAGTCAGATTACGCAACCCTTGGTGAAATGCGCAAGATGTGCTAATCTTTCTGTAGATGCTTATTAATTTTTTCGCCAATCATCGCCTTTCCGCTGTAGCTACTCTGGTTGGACTGATCATTATTTCAGCCTTTGTGATTCCGATTTCAATGAACGATGGAACTGGGATCTACACGGGGGCCAAGCTGGCGGCAGCAGAAAGGGCCGTCTCCGACTCGAAGATGCACTTTTCAGGAATCCAATCTTTCGGCCATTTCAGGGTAAGGGTGGAGGCCGTCGAGGTAGTACCTCAGAGCGATCGTGAAGTGTGCGGAAGCGCGCCGGAGGCGATGGTCAGCGAAAATCCAGAAAACCCGAAGCACTATCTCGTTGTTGTTAGCCATCGCACATTCTTCGGGCTAGTTGATTCCCTGACTACTAATTACCCGTGCCTTACGGTCTCTGGAGACGTGCGACATAGCCCAAGCGCAAGATACTAGCGACCTCGACCGCGCTTAACGCAGGGCAAAATAGGGCATCATCACGGACAGGAAATCTTCCGAGTCGGGGCAACATTTTTCCTGAAACATGAAGGTGTGGGGCATGGGGAACATTATCCGCAGAGCATTAATGGCGACGCTCACACTTGCCGCTACTAGTGTTGTTTTCTGGAATCAAAGCGCGGAGGCGGCGAGCGATACCGGAGGTTTTTCTCAGTCGTGTGGAGAGCATTGGCCAACGAACTTCCAGGTGCAGACGACAAAGTTTTCTGCAAACCCCGTGTACCAGGTAACGCTTCGGTTTACCTTGACGGATCAGCAGCTAGAAAACTTGAGGTGCGTCCCCGGCGACTATCTTGAGATCGACTTCCACCCGTCGGGGTTCTCTTTCCCTAGCGGGATCCTCGACACAGGTTACCCCGATGGGTGGGAAAACTATACTGTTGATACAAACATACCTGGCGCAATACACGACGAGGCTTTCTTGGATGCCTCAGATAGCGCCGCTCCTGGAGTGACGGATATTCGTGTTGATAGTCTAGTTGCTGGAAGCAGATACTTCGCGACAGTTGCCTGGTCGGAGCCCGCTGTGGGCACGCCAGATGTATCGGTAAATTGGGTGCCGAGCCATTGGGCGGGAGAAACATTTCCTGGCCTCTCTGAGGCTACCAGGGCGAAGGAGATCGCAGGTTGCTACGCCGGTCAGCCGATGCCGAATGCCAGGGCATGGTGTGTTAACGGGACAACGACTGTACGCCTAAGCGATGACTATCTACATCGCCGCCTTCCATTCGCCGGAAGTCAGTTCTTCTCGGTCGGATCATACTTCAATTCTGGCTATAATACGCCTACTTCGCTTCCTCCAACTTTGCGAGATGGTTCCCTCATCCAATCCGACGAAAACCACCTCTACGTCCTCGCCGGCAACCGTCTCTTCTGGTTCGATAAAAACGACACCGCTCAACTAGAGGCCTTTCGTAAGCAGGCTCACGACCTCGCTGGTTCTGAGACGTACATCCCGCTCCACCACGACGCCGTCCACGCCCTCGAAGTCAACCGTGACCCCTCCGGCAACCCCAGCCCTGGCTCGAACATGCCCGCCGACAACATCTTCCTGTACGAGTACAGCTCCGGTACGCAGTACGAGATCAAGTACGGCTACCCCTTCGCCATCGGCAGCCCCGAAGAGGTGATCGCCCTCGGTGGCCAGGACAAGGCTGTCATGGTGCCGAAGTCGATCGCAGACCTGCGGCGAGCCACCCCTCGCTGGGTCCTGGACGACATGATGCAGTTCTGGGGCGACCCGGCTGTCTGGCACTACGTCGACCAGGGTTTCCGGGTCCCGTCGGTGCCGACTCGCGACTGCCTGGCGGTGCGGCACAACCGGATGGTCACGCTGCTGCCCGCCAGTGCGCGGGCACTCTTCCCGACCCATCCGACCCAGCAGGCCGCCTGCGACTTCGGGCACGGCCAGTGGCTGCGCGGGGTGCCCAGTGACCGGCAGATCATGGTGCTGTACAACGCCGGTCACGCTGTCCAGTACGGCGAGATCGCGCCGCTGGGCGGCGTGGATCGGGCTGCGGCGGTCGCCGACGAGACGATCGACGGGCTGCTGGCCCGTGGGCTGACGGTGCCCGACAATCACGTGTTCCGCGCCGCCGGCCAAGGCGATGCCTACTTGAGCGCCGGCGGTCAGTGGCATCACATCGGCAGCCCGGGTCAGCGCGACTGCCTGCTTTTCGGCAACAGCGCGGTGGAGGAGGTGGTGCCGGCGAGCTTCATCGGTCGACTTCCCCAGGGCACTCCCGCCGACTGCCGGCTTGGAGACGGAGCCTGGTTCTACGACACGAGCAACAACCAGCAGTACCTCACGGTCTTCGGCTCGGCCTTCCAGGTGCAGTACGGCGAGCTCGCGCCGCTCGGCGGCGTGGACAAGGCCCGCCCGATCAGCCATGAGGGCGCCGACTACCTCGAGCGGCTCAACTTCACGATCCCCGAGAACGAGATGATCAAGGGGTTCGGTGGGGCGGTCTACCAGGTGAAGGCCGGGAAGCTTCAGTACGTGAGCAACCCCGCCATCCGAGACTGCTTGACGGCGGAGACCGGCAAGCAAGTCCGGCAGGTGCCTGAGGACGTGATCACCCGTATGCGGGCGCTCGGCCAGGTCGGCCCGGACGCCCGTTGCGCCCTGGAAGGCAAGCAACTCCTCAGCCCGAACGGCACGAGCGTGGCCTGGATCAAGGATGGGTACCGGCGTCCGGTGCAGAGCCCGATCATCCGCGACTGCATCGCGGTTCGGGTGAACGCTGGACAGCCGCTCCGGGCCGATGAGGGGGTGTGGAACAGCTACCCGGCCGGGCCGAACGCCTACTGCCCGTATCCGGCAAGTGTCAAGTTCGTGCGCGGTGACGGCCAATCAGCCGCCTGGCGGGTTTATCCCGACGGCACTCGGCAGCACATCAGCGCCTACTGCGCCGATGTCGACCCAACCAGGGCCAGCGATCCCCGGTACAAGGTCCACGTGGTCCCGGCTGGGGAAGTGGACGGGCATGCGCTCAGGAACCCGAGCGTGTTCTACGCCAGCGTCGAGGCGTGCCGAGCAATCACGTAGGGCTCAGGCCCTATCGGCTGGGGACTGAGCTACCGACGTTCGGGGAGACGCTGGTTCAGCCGGTCTCTCCCCGAACCGGTGCTCGGCGGGAGTCGACGACGACGATCCTCCCGCCGAGCATCCCAATCTCCACCTCCATCGCCCCCCGCACCCTCTCCTCCGGCGACAGATGTGCCCCCGTCGGCACCACCACCACGCACCCCGCCTCACTCCGCACCACCGCGTCCAACACCACCGTCAACCCCGGCCGCACCGTCTGCCCCGGTCGTACGTTCCGATCCACATAGATCTCCTGCAGCGCCAACCCTTCGGCCTCAGCGAACGCCGTCACCTGGTCATGCAGCTCCGTGATCTCATCCTCATCATCGTGCTGCAGGCAGATGTATCCGTACGCCACCGGCCGCGCGCCCCGCTCAACACTGCCGTCGCCCCTGGGCCCAGGCACCCCCGGCTCGCTCATCGTCCGGCTCCCGCCGGGCCATCGTCCCCGCATCCCCGCCGGGGCCCGGGGATCCCCCGAGGCCTCGCTCCCGACCATGGCTTCACAGCCGACCGCCGGGTCAGCCCACCGTCCGGCTTCGAGTCAGCCTGTTCCGCCCGCTCGGCCGCCTGGGCCACCCGGTCCCGCAGCCAGCGCAGCTCCTCGGCGATCGTCTCGACCCGTTCGGTGAGGGCCGCCCGCTCCAGCGGCACCATCGGCAGGCTGTCGCTGAAGTACGCCAGCGTGACTTCCACCTTGTCCATCTGGGTCAGTGCCGCCCGGACATCCAGCTCCATCAGGCGCAGTGGCAGGTTCATCGGCACTCCCGCACCCGGTTCCTCCCGGTCGCCGTTCGTCCCGGTCATTGGCAGACCCCTCCGTCGCTTCAGATTCGCCCATCCCGGACATAGCGACGCCCGAGGCCGGAGAGCGGTCGGTGTGGACGACGATGCTCGACCCGGCCCCGGGCGCCTGAGAATGACCCTCTGCCGAAACGGCAAACCAGACCATGCCGCCCGGCGTATGCCGGGCATACACGCATCGCGTGGTGAGGATGTCCGTTTGCGTGAGTGGCCGGATACACTCCCGGGGCCACGGCCTCTCCCGAACCGTTACGCCACGGGGGCGATCATGCCCGGACCACCATCCCGCCGGTACTGTTCGTGCGGCACCCGCTTGGCCAGCGACCACCGCGAAACCCGGTGTGCCAAGTGTCTGCGGCACGAACAGCAGCGGGATGCGGCCCCACCGGACCTGCCCCTGGCCTTCTGGCAGACCGATCAGCTGCGGGATGCCTTCAGCTCCCAGCACATCGGCCTGGTCTCCGTGGCCTACCGCCTGCACCCGTTTCACCGCCGGCCGATCAGCCAGGAACGGCTGGGCCTCTGGCTCGGCCTCACCCAGGCGCAGATCAGCCGCATCGAGTCCGGCCCGCCCATCCGTGACCTCGACCGACTCGGGCACTGGGCCGCCACGCTTGGACTGCCGCAGTACCTCCTGTGGTTCGACCTGCCGGGCCGGCCTCGGACGGGCGCACCCCGCGCGCCAATCCCCAGCGTCGAGACGCCCCGGGTACCGGCGTCCGCATGGTCGCCCGCTGCTGCCGCGCCGCACGTCGAGCTGAGGCCACACGTCGACACCATCCGCGCCGCGGCCCTTGCCTTCCGTGCGGCCGATCGCCAGCTCGGCAGTGGCAGCCTCTATCCCGTGGTGACGCGCTACCTCCAGACCGACGTCTTTCCTCGGCTCGTCGGCCACGGCCATCACGAACCGGCAGCCTTCGCCGCCGCGGCCTCCCTCACCGACATGGCCGGCTGGCTGGCCTACGACGACGACCGCCACGACCGGGCCCGTCGGCATTTCGCCCAGGCCTTCGGCCTGGCGACCGCCGCCGGCGATCCGGCGCTGAGTGCCCAGACCCTGGTCAGCCAAAGCCATCTAGCCTTGGAGCATGACCGGCCCTCCGAAGCCCTCCACCTGTCGGAAGCCGGCTTGGCGCTGGCGCCGGACGGCCCGGCCTGTGCGCCCCTGCGCTGCCGGCTGCACACCATGAGCGCCCGGGGCTCGGCGCTCCTCGGTGACGAAGCGTCGTGTCTGGCCGCGCTGGATGCCGCCGAATCCGAACTCCACGGCGCCCACCACGACGAGCACGAGTGGCTCAGCCCGTTCGATGCAGCCGCCCTGGCCGCTGAAGCTGCCGTCTGTCGGCGCGATCTCGGCCATCTCGAAGCCGCCGCGCGGCAGGCGAACATCGTGCTGAGTCTGCGCGGGCCGGACCGGGTGCGCAGCCGATCCTTCGCCCAGCTCACCCTGGCCACCGTGCACATCCGGCAAGGTGACTTCGGTGCTGCCGCCACGGTGGGGACGATCGTGTTGGATCTGACGCCGCACCTGGCGTCCCAACGGGTTGTCCAGCAGCTTCGATCCCTCGGCCAGGCCCTGCAGCCTCATACGGGCGCGCCCGCGGTTGCGGCCTTCCGTGAGCAGCTGGCGATGACCCTGCCGCCCCCTCGGCCTGCTACGCCGTGAACATCGAGGACGAGTGGCGGGCGGCCTACGGCGGTAATCCCTCCCCGGAGGAGATCGCCTACCTTGCCGAAGGCAACGCCCGCCAGGCCCGCAAGCGCGTCTCCGCCGACGCTCTGATCCGCGATCCCGCCGGCCGGATCCTGCTCGTCGATCCGACCTACAAGCCCGACTGGGACCTGCCCGGTGGCATGGCCGAAGCCAACGAAGCACCTCGGGACGCGCTCAAGCGTGAACTCCGGGAGGAACTGGGCCTTGAGGTGCCGGTCGGGGAGCTGCTGTGTGTCGACTGGGAGCCGCCCCACGGGCCGTGGGATGACCTACTGGCCTTCGTCTTCGACGGCGGGGTCTTGGACGCCGAGGAAGCTGCGGCCCTGCGGGTCCGGGATCCGGAGCTGCGGGCGGTGCGGTTCTGCACGGCGGACGAGGCCGACGGGATGTTGCGGTCGTATGTCTGGCGGCGGGTAGCTGTGGCGCTGGGAGCGCTCGACGGGGGACGAGGCTTGTATCGCCAAAACGGAATATAATGTCAGGTCGCGCGCGGCACGACGTTCAGTGTCCGCGCTGTAGATCGGCAATCACCATCAAGTAGTCATGACCCTCGGTCTTGCTCATCAAGAGCGGCTCCAAGCCGCCGGCGTTTAGCTGTTCGCCGATCTCAAGCGCGGTGTTATGGCGGGCGCGCCACAGGAGGATCGTCTCCTCTTTGTTGAGATCGACCCGCCGGACGCCAGTGGAAAGCTTGATCTCGATCGTGAGCGGGTGCTTGAGTCGTATACGCAAGTAGCGCGAGCGTTCGCGCTCATCAAACCCCATCTCCGTCGAATAGATCGAGGGTTCGATGCCGAGCAGGTCCATTACCAGTTTGTATTGCGGCGGTAGCCGCTGAACAGTGTTCTCGTCGACCGAGAAGTGGAACTGCTCTCGTCCCCAGGCCGAGTCGACACCGGTGGTATAGGCGAAGTAATCGCCCGGCCCCATGCTATCGACGATGTTGCGCAGCACGACTTCCGGCGCGCGGAAGTTCGGCAGGGTCGCGCCGAGCAGCAGGCAGAGATTCGCGGTGCTCCCGCCGTCGTCGGCCGGTAGCTCTGAGATGACGTCCGCGAGCCAGTCGCGACTGATGTCCCGTACATGGCCCTCGAAAGCCACTGCACCTCCGAACCAGTCCCGGATGTTGCGCTCCGCGATAGCCAGCATCGCCTGGCTAATATCGATCGCGATGTACTTGCCCAGCCTGTCGGACTCGAGGAGATGGGCCAGCAGCTTCTTGACCGGCAGCGCGTTACCGGGGCCGATGTCGACAATATTGATCCGCTCGTGCCGGGCGAAGAGCCAGTCTATGTAACCGACGTTGGCATCGAGCAAGGCGATGGTTTGGGTTACCATATTAGGCGCCGTGTCGCCGTACTGGCGCCACGTGTGCTTGTCCCAGAGGGACGCGCCTTCGTCGAAGTAATTGTACTGGCGGGGAATCTCCCGATATTTTTCGATGCCATAAATGAGGTCGATAACCTGGGCGTCGCTGAACAACTCGTAAAACTTCGGCCGCGGGGTGGCGATCTTCAAGCTTCGCTTGTTGATGAACTTCCGCCGTTGCTGGACGATGCCCCGCATAATGAGCAGGTTCTTCGGCGTCTTCGATATGTAGTCGTAGGCGCCATCCCGCACGAGCTCAAGACCGAGCCGTCCCTGGCGGGTTTGTTCAATCCAATTGGTGACCGTCCGCCGACTGACGCCGAACTGGCGAGCGAGCTCCGGGTTACTGTAGTAATTCATATTGCATTCTCGCCCAAAAGGCGAATTACTGTTGACAGGTTTCCCTTGCAACGTCTATCATAAAAGCAGGCAATTGTTTACCAGCTCATAACGAAAATAGCACATATCTTGTGTTTGTTCAACCGTGTCTGCGGCTGGTTTGAGTGCGCATCGATTTCTATACCAGTTAATCCGTATCGGCATTGCCGATACGTGGAGAATTCCATGAGAACATTTCGGAAAGTGCTGCCGCGACCGTGCCCCGAAGAAACAATGGCCGATCATCCTACAATGATCGGCAGGCGGGGTCGGCGGAATGTGTCGGCATACGTAGCATTTCAGAATCTGGCGTATCCAGCCCGGACAAAAATGTGTGCGCTACCACACGAGTTTAGCATGTTCCATAACAAAAAAGCAACATATGGCGCTCGTTAGGTGGCCGGCGCGGGTGAAGCTCGGGGCAGTCGCCCGCTGCGCCATCTGTCAGCGCGCCACACCACTGCAGAACGCCACTGTAGGCCGCCTGCTCGCGTTCGGTGGCAGCGCCATCGTCTGCGAGCTGCATTCCCTCGACAACCGGCACGCGGTCGAAAGCTGGATGGCGTTCGAGCTGCAACAACAGTATCTCTTGGCTCAAGCCGAGCAAGGAAAGGAGGATAGTCACCACGAACGATCTCTATCTTGAGCGCCACGCACTGCACGGTGCGCACCTCGCGCCGGTACTGGTTCGACACCTGTACGCGCGCAGCAGGGAAGGTCGGTCCGTTGTCCTGGCGGAGCATCCGAGCCACCTCATGGGCTCTGTGGCGAAGGCGTGGCATCGCCTTGAGCGTGAAGTGCGCAGGCAGCGGTCAAGTACGCTGGACGCCGATCGGATACGGGTGCTCGATCACGAATTAGCCATGGTGCGCTCGCTTCAACTTTCGACGAGCGCGGTGCCTGACGGCACTTGGTCAGCCGCTATTTTTATGAAGCCCGATCGCGACATTGAGTTGCCGCCAACATGTCACACGCTGTACGTCGCCTGTAAGGTGCCGATGGAGCGCTTGGCCCTGCTTTCCGTATGGATGCCAATGGACGGCGCCGTCGTCATATTCGATGATTGACGTTTCCCAATAATTAGGAATCCTTTTCAATCTCGGCGGCAGCCCAATATTCGCGCCATGATTCGACTGGAAAAGTATTGCCTCATTGATCGTCACGCTTCATACTGGAAGTACTATGAATAGTATAGCTACTACGAACAAGGATGAGGCGGACTCAACGGCGTCTGTTGCGCGTCTCGACTGGCGTGCTGCGCAGTCGGCGCAGCTTGACTGGTAGACCTCAGCAGTATAGGTGGCTACCTTCCTCGGTCTGACCTAACCGTCAGCGAATCGAGAGAGTCAGGCATGCCACCACTGCACCAGATACTGCTCCATCCCCTCCGGCACCTCATCCGCCGTCTCCAACGCCGCCGCGGCATCCTCCCGTCCCCGGGAGTACACCCGCCCCCGGTACGTGCCCGGCATCCCGATGATCAATTCCTCCGCCGACGGCCCCATCATGACCGCCACCAGCGCCACGTTCCCTGTGGTGCAGGTGAACTCGAAGTCGGCCGACACCTCCCAGTCGTCCTGGCGCTGTGGCTCCCGGTCCCACACTTCCAGCTGCGCCCCGGCCACATGATCACCCACCGCGCTGACGATGCTGATCCAGTCCAGCGCGGTGCGCACCAGGTCGTCGTCCTCCGGCGGCCCCGGCTCTGGCTGGCTCGAGTCGTGGAACCACGACACGCCCTTGTCCTGGATGTAGAAGTGCCCGTAGACCACTTCCACGGTGTCGCGGCAGGAGGAGATCAGGTTGGCATCGGCCGCCACGGGGCTTTCCCTTCGGTCTCAGAACGCCGTCAACGTCGGGTGACGGGCCAGGGCCGGCGACACTGTCCGTCGCCGGCCCGACTCGCAGGGCAGGATGCTACTTGCCCGCCGCGATGGTAAAGGCGTCGCCGTCGATGATCCGGTTCCGCTCCCACCACTGGTTGACTTGTGCTCCGGCGCTTCGGTTCTGGCTGGCGTTGACCGGTCGAGCCGAGTACCGGTCGTCTCCCCTTGCCGCACCCTCGATCGTGGCGGAGAAGGGGTGAGGTGGGGCCCGTTCTTCGGACAGTGATCCCTATAGGGGATAATTGATCCGTGAACGGAGGAGATCAATGAGTCAGTCACGCAGGAGATACACACCCGAGTACAAGGACGAGGCAGTGAAGCTCGTCATCGATTCCGGCCGCCCCACATCGGCGGTCGCGAAAGATCTCGGTATCAACGAGGGAACGTTGGGGAGCTGGGTCGCGACCTGGCGGCGGGCACACCAAAGCGAGGAAGAGCCGTTGTCGATGTCCGAACGGGCCCGGCTCCGCGAGCTGGAGAAGGAGAACCGGGAACTCCGGATGGAGCGCGAGTTCCTCTCAAAAGCGACCGCCTTCTTCGCGCAACGCCATCAGTGACCGACAAGTACGAACTGATCGCCGCGGAGAAGGACAACTACCCGGTATCCAAGATGTGCCCGTGGCTCGCCGTGTCGACATCCGGTTTCTACGACTGGTCCCGGCGGCCAGCGTCGGCCCGGACCCGCCGGCACACCACCCTCGACACCCACGTGCGGGCGGTGTTCGCCGCCTCCCGCCAGACCTACGGCGCCCGGCGGATCGCCGCCGCCCTGACCGCCTCCGCCTGCGGGTCTCCGTCCGTCTCGCCCGGCGGATCATGCGCCGTGCAGGGCTGGAAGCCTGCCAGCCCAGGGCTTACCGCCGCACCACCATCCCCAGCCAGGCCCCGCCGCCCGCCGACCACGTCCGCCGCGACTTCACCGCCACCCGCCCGGGCGAGAAGCTTGTCGGGGACATCACCTACATCCGCACCGGCGAAGGATGGCTCTACCTCGCCACCGTCATCGACCTCTACTCCCGGAAAGTCGTCGGCTGGTCGATGGCCAACCACATGCGCACCGAGCTCATCATCGACGCGTTCACCATGGCAGCCTCTCGCACCACCCTCACCCCGAACGCGACTTTCCACTCCGATCGTGGAGCGCAATATACGTCAGACGCCTACCATCGCGTCCTGAAATGCCATGGCGCACGCCCGTCGGTCGGGGCCACCGGAGTGTGCTGGGATAACTCCGCCGCAGAGTCTTTCTTCGGCACACTTAAAAACGAACTCGTCTACCGGGATACCTATCCGACCCGCCGCGCCGCGCGTACCGCGATCGCCGAGTACATCGAGGTCTTCTACAACCGGCAGCGACTCCACTCCACTCTCGGTTACCGCACCCCAGAACACATCGAGTGTGCATACCACTCAAACCGGAACGTAGTGAAAGAAGCAGCATAAAGCTGCTATAGTCTGTCTACGTCCGTGTCCGGAAAACGGGCAGCACCTCAGGGGTACTCGTCGCAGTCCTGCTTCGGCGTCGTCTTGGCGTAGCCCGGCGAGTTCCGGTTGCACGTGGCGATGGCCGTGCTGCGGTTCTTCCGCCGGAGCGCCGCGTCATGGTAGAGGCGGTGCAGGGTGCTGGGGATGGTCTTTCCCCGCCAGGAGGGCTGCGTCGAGGCCGGCCGGTTCAGCGCGTCGTCGATGTGCTGTGCGACCAGAGGCACGTTGCCACCCAGCCTGAAGGTGAAGGTCGGCACGTACTGCGGGAAGACGCAGCCAGCCGTTCCCCGGGCGATGTACGAGGCCTGGTCGCAGCGGAAGTACGCGCCCCGGGCGTTG
>NZ_CASGGV010000256.1:0-334 GCF_949319125.1 Frankia sp. Hr75.2
GAAGACATTTCCGCGGTCGGTTCCGGCCTCCGCGTCCGGCCAGGCCGCCGCCGAGATCGCATCCGGGTCCGCGTTACCCGCACCCAATGCCCGCAACGCCCGGATCCGACCGTCCGGGGAGTCCGCGACCACGACCGCACGGTGCGCGAGACGCGCACGGGTGGTCGCCAGCGATCGGCCGATCCTCGCCGCAGACAGCTCCGGCCGCCCAGCGGCGAAGTCCGCCAGCCGGTCAGCCTGGGCGCGCAGTGCCTCCGGCGCGGCCGCGGACAGCGTCCAGGGGACTATCTGCCGGGCGCTCCCCGCCGGGGGCGCCGGAGCCGCCGGGACCTCG
>NZ_CASGGV010000257.1:0-334 GCF_949319125.1 Frankia sp. Hr75.2
AATCTCGACGAGTGTGACCACCGGTTCCGGTTCCTCATCCGTGACCGCGACACCAAGTTCACGGCTTCCGTCGACGCCGTCTTCGTCGGGGCCGGCATCGACGTGGTACGCACACCCCCTCAAGCCCCGCAGGCGAACGCGATCGCGGAACGCTGGGTCGGCACCGCCCGCCGCGAATGCACCGACAGACTACTGATCGTCTCCGAACGGCACCTGACATCGACCCTCACCAGCTACGCCGAGCATTTCAACACCCACCGACCCCACCACTCCCTCAGCCAGCAACCCGGGCGTGATGGGATGCAAGATAGGTGTCTTTACTTCGCGAGGCAGC
>NZ_CASGGV010000258.1:0-329 GCF_949319125.1 Frankia sp. Hr75.2
TATTCGCCGCCCTGCATCAGCAACAGCCAGTTGCGGTAACCGAGCACCTTGTCCGCCGCGTCCACGGCCGCGGCCGAGTCCTCGAGATCCATGATGGTGCTGACCGCGGTCTCGATCACGAGATCCTTGACCCCCGCCAGGTCGGCGGACCCGATTGGGCTGGCTCGGTCGATCTGGATCTCGACGTGCAGGCCGTGATGGCGTCCAAGGGCAGCTGATTGTCGAGGAACGCCCGGCCGCGGGCAACAAGCTCGGCCCCGCGCCTCGGGTTGTATCCGGTGCCACGCTCGCGACCGTCGGCCTCGTCGATGACATCCGTACCGTAACTA
>NZ_CASGGV010000259.1:0-328 GCF_949319125.1 Frankia sp. Hr75.2
ACGGCATACAGCCGCATCTGACAGTCGATCTTCTGAATCCCTTGTTGTTGTACATCCGTTCCATGCGCTGCACGGTCAGCGGCTCGACGTCCTGTTCAGTAAGCGGTGGTCGGGTGGGACGTTGTTCGTCTGTGTTCGGCCGGGTTCGGGTCAGATCACGCTGCCGGCGGCGTGGACGGACCGTGGTCCGTCCGCGGAGCGGGGCCGGCTCTCGATCGACGGGTTGACGGCTCTTAGGGCGCGTATCTGGTTGTGATCTGTCTGCGGGATTCGTCCTGGTGGCGGGGGCTGGTCCGGTAGGTCATCGTGTATGACACGGGTGCAGTTA
>NZ_CASGGV010000260.1:0-322 GCF_949319125.1 Frankia sp. Hr75.2
GACCGACCGGCCCGGACACCCGTACCTTCTCCAGCACGGGTATGAACTGCGGGCTGTCCGCGGCCTGCCCCGCGGTCAGCACGAACGCCAACGGCCGACACCGCCGGTCAGCAGCGAGATGGACCTTGCTGGTCTACCCGCCCCGCGACCGTCCGAGCAGAGCAGCGGTCAGCCGGACCTTGCGTCGGCGCCGGAGGCGTCGCCGTTCTTCCCGCCCGGGGTCGTCCGCGACGTTCTGCCCGCCTTGTCCCTGCGTGCCGCCCCTTTTTGCCGGGTCTTCTCCTCCTCGGTGGCGGCCTTCTCCAGAGCGGCGATCACGTCT
>NZ_CASGGV010000261.1:0-311 GCF_949319125.1 Frankia sp. Hr75.2
CTTCCGTGGATAGGTCCATTGTCGTGCGAGGAGGTCGCGGTGCCAGCGCAGCATGGTGGCGGGGGTGACGAAGAACGAACCCCAGCGGGCTCGGGGTAGCAGCCGGGACAGGGCTGCGAGGATCACCTGATCCTTCGGTTCCAGGGCCGGGCGGTTCACCTGCCGTCGCAGCACCGCCACCTGATGTCGCAGGACGAGGAGCTCCACGTCTTTCGCGGTGTCGCCACGCACGCGGAGCAGCATCAGTCCGAGAGCGTTGCGTGTCAGGGTGTAGAGCAGCGACCACACCATGACCATCCAGCCTGCCCGAC
>NZ_CASGGV010000262.1:0-309 GCF_949319125.1 Frankia sp. Hr75.2
TAGCTGGCCCGGTAGATGAGGGGCTGGGTGTCCGCGTCGGCGTGACCGGCTGGGGCGAAGTCGGTGTCGGTGTCGATGTCGGTCGAAGGGGATGCCGAGCCTGGGGGGTGTCGTCGTGATGCGGCGAGTGCCGCGATGGCGGTGGTGAGGGGTACCGAGGCGACGAGGCCGATGGTGCCGGCCGCGGTCCGCACGATTTCGGCGCCGACGAGGTCGGTGCTGGCCAGGTCGGCGCTGCTGCGGTCGGCGAGGGTGAACAGGAGCAGGGTCGGGAGCGCGGCGCCGGCGTAGGCGAGGACGAGGGTGTAG
>NZ_CASGGV010000263.1:0-300 GCF_949319125.1 Frankia sp. Hr75.2
TCGCGGTTGTCGTCGCGGCCGTCGTCGCGCCGGCCGTCACCGCCGCTGTCACCGTCGCCGGGTGCCTGCTCGAGGATCAGGTGGACGTTGGTCCCGCTCACGCCGAAGGAGGAGACGCCGGCACGGCGGGGCCGGTCGACCGCCGGCCAGGGGGTGGTCTCGGTGAGGACCCGGACGGCGCCGGAGTCCCAGTCCACGTGCGGGGTCGGCGCGTCCACGTGCAGGGTTCCCGGGAGCAGGCCCTCGTCCAGGGCATGGATCATCTTGATGATCCCGGTGATGCCGGAGACCGCGGCGGGA
>NZ_CASGGV010000264.1:0-285 GCF_949319125.1 Frankia sp. Hr75.2
CACCCAGGGCGCCGCGGGCGTCGCCGGGCTGATCACGATGGTGCAGGCGATGACGCACGGGGTGCTCCCGGCGACCCTGCACGTGGACGCGCCGACCCCGCACGTGGACTGGG
The DNA here is from genome assembly GCF_949319125.1 of Frankia sp. Hr75.2. NCBI lineage: Bacteria > Bacillati > Actinomycetota > Actinomycetes > Frankiales > Frankiaceae > Frankia > Frankia sp. Hr75.2. The sequence continues at coordinate 114 of NZ_CASGGV010000264.1, forward strand.
ACTCCGGCGCCGTCCGGGTCCTCACCGAGACCACCCCCTGGCCGGCGGTCGACCGGCCCCGCCGTGCCGGCGTCTCCTCCTTCGGGATCAGCGGCACGAACGCACACCTGATCCTCGAGCAGGCCCCGCCGGAGGCGACCGACGGGCAGGCACCACGGGAGGCCACGAAGCC
>NZ_CASGGV010000265.1:0-279 GCF_949319125.1 Frankia sp. Hr75.2
AGAACCCCGGGCGTGCGAGGAACGGCGGTGACTATTAGGTCAGTGTTCTACCTGTTGTTCATTGACCGCCGCGTATCTCCGACCGTAGTTTTCCGACGCCAGATTCCGTCCGACATCTGCCGATGCGGAGTACCGATGCGTCTGTTTCCCCGCCCGCATCGCGCCGTCCGCCTGGCAGATCGCCGGCTTCCACGGCCGCGCCGGGACGGAGACCGACAAGCTCGGCGTGATCTACACCAGGCGCTGAGACCAGGCGGTGAACAGCGGGGCCGGGCCGGG
>NZ_CASGGV010000266.1:0-78599 GCF_949319125.1 Frankia sp. Hr75.2
CCGTCCACCCTGGATGAGAGGTCGCCGTAGCCCACGAATGCTGGGGCGATCTCCCAGGCACGGACCAGACTCGGCGCCGTGGGGAGGGTCCCCTGGCGGGCGTGGGCCCGACCAGGGGAACCGTGACAGTTGCCGCTCTCGGACGGGCGCCGACCGAATATGGTCGTGCGCCATGCGGAACTCGTTCTGTGTTCTGGCCTGAAGGCGAAGCCGAGAACGGCGAGCGACGCGACGTCGCACTCAGGACCAGCCGTCCGAGCGCGGCCCCTGCGCGGAACTGGTCGACCGGCCGGTCGACGTCGGTTCCGACCGCCAGGACGGTCGGACGTTCGACGGCCACGTCCGCCACCCGCGTGCCACTCTTGTCGATCACGTCGAAGTCCCGCAGCACGAACTCCGGCTCGCGGGTTCGCGCAGTGGTGACGACCGAGTACCGCGGGATGCCGTCGGCAGCGCTGACGCGGCAGCAGCGGTTCGACGGGCGTCCTGCGGACAGCATTCCGGGGTGTTTCATCGCGACCCGCCGTCCGGCCTGGCCGGATGCCTAGTCGAGGTGCCCCAACGCGACGGCGAGCGACTCGGCGACGGGAGCCGCCGTGTCCACGGGCTGGGCGGACGGCCAGGGATCGGCTCGGGAGGCCATCGCCTCGTATACGACGGCCGAGGCGTCGGAGACCTTGTCGGGGGAGTCTGCCCGCTGCGCGATCCGGGAAACGGCCAGGTCCGCGGGTGCCACGCAGTGCAGTTCGACCAGGTCCGCGTGGGTGTCGGCCGCGACCTGCGCGGCCAGGTCCCGCTGGGCCTTCGATGTCCAGGAGGCGTCTGCCACGACCGTCTCGCCCCGTTCGAGGGCCAGGCGGGCGCGGTGGAGCATCTCGGCGTAGGCCCTGTCCGTGGCCTGCGGTCCGTAGACGCCTTCCCCGAAGGGGGCGGCGGCCGGGTCGTCGGACCGCAGGTGGTGCTGCTCTTTGCGTACGCTGTCCGACCGCAGCCACACCCAGTCCGGATGGCTGTCGGCCAGCTGCTCCGCCAGCGTCGACTTGCCGGTGCCCGGCAGGCCACCGACGAGGACCAGCCGCACCCGGCCGCGCCGCAGATGCCGCAGCGCGATGTCGGTCAGTGCCCGGGCGGTGTCGGCCGCGCCTGGCTCGCCCTGGTGGTCGCGGATGCAGGCAACCTTCGCGCGCACGAACGCCCGGTAGGCGATGTAGAGGTCTTCCAGGGAGCGCGGGTGGGTCTCCGCCGAGAACTCGCGGTAGGCGTCGAGGAAGTACCTGGCCTGGTCGGGCACGCCGAGCCGTTCAAGGTCCATGGCCAGGAACGCCACGTCGCCGAGGACGTCGCCGACCCGCAGCCGCTGGTCGAACTCGATGCAGTCCAGGATGCGGGGGCCGTCGTCGAGGCAGTAGATGTCCTCTGCCAGCAGGTCGCCGTGGCCGTCACGGACCCGCCCGGCGCGTTGCCGTTCGGTGATTAGCGGTGCTCGTCCGGTCAGGTAGCGCAACGCGAGCCGGGCGATCTCGTCGACGACGGTCCCGTCGAGCAGCGTGCCGCGAAACGGTGCCATGCCCACCGTGCCTTCGACCCAGAGCGCTTCCAGCGCGGCGAGGCCGCCGGCATGCGTGATTTCGGGCGACGTCGCGCACCGCTCGTGGAAGGAAGCCACCTGCCGGGCGACGTCACGCAGCTGCCCCTTCACCTCGGCGCCGTCGGCCACCAGCCGTGCCAGCTGCCGGTCGGACGGCATGCGGCGCATCACCACCATGTGGTCGCGCAGTTCACCGGCCGCGTCGCGGATGTCGCCGACGCCGAGGTAGACGTCCGGGGCGAGCCGGCGGTTGAGCCGCACTTCCGCCTCGCAGGCCGCCAATCGGGCCTCGCGAGTCCGGAAGTCGAGGAAACCGAGGAAGACCGGCTTCTTGAGCTTGAACACCCGGTCGCCCGCCAAGAACAACGTGGCGGTGTGCGTCTCCGCCGTGTCAAGGTGGTCGAGGTGCTGTCCGAGCCGGTCGTGGTCGGACACCACCTCGGGGTCCAGTCGGTCGAACGGGTGCTCCGCGAGGTCCTGCGGCGACGCCAGCAGGTCGGCCTGTCGATCGGACATCGTCTGCTCCTGCTCGTCTGCTCCCGCTCGGGACTGCCCTGCGCCACGTGTTAAGCGTCGTCGGCCGGCCGTGCGGGACGGCTCAGGCGACACGCTCCGACTCCGGGCCGCCGCCGAAGACGGGGCACGCCCACGACCGCGTTCGGCAGAGTCCTTCCGTCGCGTCGCGCCACGCCGGGCGGCTCGCAGTCGTCCGACTCACGGTGCCTGCCACTCTAGTGAGACCGCTCTGTCAGCCACGTCCAGTCCCGAACCTCCGGCATGTCCTCGAACTGCTCGGTGCGTTGCCCGTGCGTTCCGACGGCCGTTCAGGTGGTGGCCGAGCCGCGTCCCCCACGCCTCGGCACGCTCGCTTTCCCTGTCCGCCAGGGGCCCTTCGGTGGCGGTGACAAAGAAACGCGGCCCGCGGTCGATGCGGCGGTCCATCCTGATCACTTCAGGGCAGGTGGAGGAGCTGCTCGAGCCATGAGCAGCAGCTACCGACGTTGTCGACCGTGATGTGTGTCCCGCGGGGGAGTGTCCGACGAAAGTCCAACGGGTTGAGCGTGGCCGAGCGCGCGATCACCTTGCTGACGACCCGTACCCGTTCACGACGACTTGTCGGTACTCGGCCTGGACCTGCTGGCCGGGGGCGGATCGTCGGGCTGTTCGGTTACCTTTTGTGCCCCCAACGGGGCTCGCTACAGAATAGTGCAGGTCCTGCCAGGGGCTTCGCCGCTGGAAGGCTGGTCGTCGAGGGGAACTTCCTGGTCGGCTCTCTACGGGTGCGAGCGGTGGACCATGCGCCAGACCGCGCGGTACCACCGCCGGGATGATGGGCAGATACGGCCGGCCGCCACCCGCTACGGCAGGCGGAGCCTCTCGGTGGGCTGCCCGGTGAGCGTGGCGATCAGCTCGAAGTCCTTGTCGACGTGCAGTACCACCAGCCCGGCGAGCTCGGCTGTGGCGGCGATGATCAGGTCGGGGACGAACGGTGCGCGGTGGTGCCCGGTGCTGGCGAGCAGTTCTTGGATCTCGACGGCTCTGGCTTCGATACGGGGCGTGGTGTTCTCGACGGGCATCGCCGAGACCAGTGACCGGCGTAGCCGGACGCGGAGATCCTGAGCGGATCGTGCGGAGAAGCCGACCTCCAGGATCGTGACCGTCGTGATCCGGATCAGGCCGTGCTGGATGTGGGACAGCGACCGGTCGGCGTCGGGGTCTCGCTCAGCCGGACGAGGGCGGACTTGTCGATGAGCCAGCGCCGTGCCGTCTCGGCTGTGGCGGTCACGACCAGGCCTGCCGCATGACCTCCGGGTCGGCGAGATCGCGGAATGCGGCACTGAACCAGCGCAGGTCGTCGAGGGTCACCGGGGTGACCGAGCGTGCCGCATCCTGGGTGAGCTGCCGGCGGAGGTACTCGTTGCGGGACAGGCCGAGCCGGGCGGCGTGCGCCTCGACAGCGGCCAGCGCGTCATCGGGCACGCCAGGGATGAGCACATCGGGATATCCCATGCTGTCAGCAGGCGTGGCCCGTGGCCTGGGTAAGCGGCGGGATTGTGGGCCGTCGTGGCTTCATTGGCGGCTTCTTTGGGACATCACCGCATTCGCGGGTGTTTTATCCAGAAGCCGTTGCGGGACCTGAACAGGAGCACCTCCATCGCCGAGCTGATCATCGCCGGCAGGCCGGGGCCGCTGCGGAGGACGTCACCGACTGCGTCGGTGACGTCGGTCAGGAGACCGCGATCCTCGGCCGGGACGGCCCCCGCCCAGCTCCGTAGCTGTCGATGTCGCGTTGCACCTGAAGGCCACCCAACGTGCGCCCCGGGTACCGAATCCCGTCGAGCGCGCGGGACCCTCTAGATTCGTGCTTGATAGTGCGGGGCCTCAGGGGCAAGGGGACAGGCAATGGCGACCGCGGCGCGTGACCGGTTGGCGAGGATGTTGCGCGGCGACACGGAGACCGCGTTCAGCGTGGAGCTGACGGCGAGCACGGATGACCTGAGCATCGAGGTCGAGGGCATCGGACCCGTCACGTTCCCGGTGCCGTACGCGCAGGCCCGCAAGCTCCTCGGCCTCGGTCAGCCTGCCCGGTTCGGTCGCGGTGAGGAGACGCTGACCGACCCGGGCGTCCGTGACACGTGGGAGATCCCGAAGAACCTCGTTCATGCCACGTGGGACGACGACGCGTTGAACGTCATCCTGACAACGGCGAAAGATGAGCTGGGCCTGCCGATCGCCGCCGAGCTGACCGCCGATCTTCATTCCCTTCTGGTGTACGAGCCGGGCCAGTTCTTCCTCGCTCATCAGGACAGCGAGAAGGACGACTCGATGATCGGCACCCTGGTGGTGACGATGCCGTCCACCTACACCGGCGGCGAGCTGGTGGTCAGGCACAACGGCGAGCAGCGGGCCTACCGGGGGTCGAAGACGGAGCTGTCGCTGGTCGCCTTCTACGCCGACTGCCGGCACGAGGTCGCCGAGGTGCGGTCGGGGTATCGGATCGCGCTCACCTACAACCTCCTGCTGCGTGGGGACACCTCCTTGCCGGAGGGCGACGAGGGAGCAGTCGCCGAACTGGCCGGTTTCCTTCGTGAGCACTTCAGCACACCGGTGCCCGCCTACCGCCCCGGAGCCGCGTCCGACCCGCCGAACCGGCTCGTCTACCTCCTCGACCATGAGTACACCCCGCGCGCGCTGGGCTGGGATGGGCTGAAGGGCGCCGATGCCGCGCGCGTGTCCCTGCTGCGGGCCGCGGCCGAGCGGGAGGGGTACGAAACCGTCCTCGCGCTCGCCGACGTCAAGACGACGTACAGCGCGTACGAGGCGGACGACGACTACGGATACGGCGGACGACGCTACGAGGACGAGGACGAGGACGAGGACGAGGGCGACGACGAAGGCCCTGACGGCTCGGCCGACTACGAAGTCCAGGAACTGATCGACGTCGACGTCACGCTCACGCACTGGACCGGTCCGGGTGGCGACCGGCTGGAGGCGACCTCGCTGTCCGTCGGCACCGACGAGGTCTGTGCGTCCACCGGGACGGACGACCTTGAGCCCTATACCTCGGAGTACGAGGGCTATATGGGCAACTGGGGCAACACACTGGACCGCTGGTACCACCGCGCGGCGGTTGTCGTGTGGCCGCGCGAGCAGGCCTTCGCCAATCGTGCCGAGGCCTCGCCCGCCTGGGCGCTCGACGCGCTCGCCGAAATGGCGCCGGCGGGCGCGAAGGCCGCCGTGGCGACACTCGAGCCGTTCTGGGACGGCGTTCTGCGCGCACGGTCGCCGCGGGACGAGGACAGGATCTCCGGGATTTTCGGCAAGGCGCTGCGAGCGGCGGACGTCGTGGCGGACGCGGCGACCGCGTCGATGCTGCTGCGCCCGTTCCGCGTCGAGAACCTGACCGCAGGCGACGCCGCGCCCTTCGCGAAGCTCACCGGCCGGTACGGCCAGCAGTGGACCATGGAACTGCTGCGGACGTGGGCCGGCGTGGGACAGCCGACCTGGGCGATCGACGGACCGGAACGCAGGCGGTGGGTGGCGGGATCGCTTCCCGGTCTGTGCGCGGGGCTGCACGCCGCGCACGGTGCCGGCGCGGCGACCGCACGGCTGCTTCTCGACCTGGCATGGGAGTGGCTGCGTGAGGCCATCGGCATCACCATCAGGTCATCGTCCCCCCGCCACCGCGACAGCGGCCTCGATGACCTGGGCACACCGCTCGCCTCGGTGCTGACCGCCGCCGCGACCGGGGCGGCGAGCATCCGGGACTCGGCGGCCGGGTACCTCCGGCGGCAGCCGGACACAGTCACGGCGCTTGTAATGCCCGCGCTACGCGCCGCGGTGAGCCTGCCCGGCGGCGGCCCCCGCGGCGAGGCGGGTTTCGACGTCTTGGCCGCGGACTGCGCCGCGCGGCTGCGTGCCCGGCTGGCCCTCCCTCGGCGCGCGCCCACCGACTGGTCGATCGAGCTGCCCGCCGGCGGCTGCACCTGCGACTTGTGCGGCACCTTGCGCACGTTCCTGGCGGACCCGGACCGGCGCACCCTCGAATGGCCGCTCGCCGAGAAGCGCAGGCAGCATGTCCACTCCCGGATCGACATCGCCGAACTGCCCGTCAGTCACGTCACCCGGCGCCAGGGCCGCCCCTACACGCTCATCCTCCACAAAACCGACGCGATCTTCACCGAAGAGGCCAGGGCGCGGGACCGGGACCAAGCCGACCTGGACTGGCTGGCTGCCGAATGGCACCCGATGTGATCATCTACTCCCGTGAGGCCGGGCTGGCCAAGCTGGCAGGGCGTCCTCTTCCGCATTACGCCGTTGCCATGACGGAGATGCCGCTGCCGGAGGGTCGGGTAGGCGGCGACGCGGGCGAAAGGTGAATGCCGTGCGGCCGTACGAGGCTGCCGATCCAGCGACTGTGCCGCCCCGATCAGGGCCAGCGGCCCGGCGAGGTCGAGCAGTGACACGTGCGGCTGGCACTTCGCGGCGCCCCTCGGCACGCTGCTCGACGAGGTAGGTCGCAACGCCGAGTGCGGCAGCGCGGCCAGCATGAGCCAGGTCAAGGCGGCCAGCCGAGCGCGTGGTTTGGCCGGCGGCACGAGCAGGCCGGTGATTGGGCAGGGTCAGGAACCGTCGAGGGTGGCGAGGAAGGCCCGGGCGCTGGGCGCCGAGGGGGCTGGTTTCCGGTAGATGAGGCTGATCGTGTGCCGGGCGGCGTGATCGTCCAGCCGTAGCACCCCGATGTCGCCTGATGCCTCCGCCGCTTTCCGGGCCGCGGAGGCGGTCACGATCGCGGCGCCGAGGCCGAGGGCGGCGAAGCGGATGATGTCGCCGAGGTTGGTGAGTTCGAAGGCGATGGTCCGGGTGGTGATGCCGGCGCGGGTGAAGGCGGCGTCGACCTGCAGACGCAGCCCCGATCCCGTCCGCAGTTCGATGAAGCGGGTGCCCTTGGCGAGCTCGGGTAGACGCACGTAGGTGTGGCCGAACAGAGGGTGGGTCCTGCCGACAACGGCGACCAGTGGCTCGGTGGCCAGCATGCGGTGCGCCAGCCCGTCCGGGATCTGGTCGGCGAACAGGCCGACGAATGCCAGGTCGAGTTCGCCGATCCGGACCTGTTCGGCCATTATCACGCTGCCGTTGTCGCTGATGGCGATCTCGACTCCGGGATGGCGTCGGTGGAAGTCGGCCACCATTGTCTCGATCTCGCTGGTTGTCTCGACGGCTCCGATCATGCCGAGGCGCATCTGACCGGTGACGACTCCGGACAGCCCCGCCAGCGCCGATGTGGCCTGGTCGAGTTCGGCCAGGATCCGCCGGGCGTAGGGCAGCAGTAGTTCCCCGGCCTGGCTGAGCCGGACAGACCGGCTGGTCCGTTCGAACAGGCGCAGGTCGATCTCCCGCTCGAGCCGGGCGATCTGGTAGCTGAGCGCGGACTGCACCACGTGGCAGCGGGTGGCGGCCCGGGTGAAGTTCGCCTCTTCGGCGACGGCGACGAAGTACTCCAGCTGACGAACTTCCATCGAGATCCTCGATCGGTGCACTCGAAACAATGTCTTGGACAGATTGCCTGACGGCGCCGAACCTCGTCATCAGGACACCACGCGCGAAGCTCCATACCGGACACGCCTCGGACACGCCGAAGAAGCAACCGCCGTGGACCAGCGATCTAGCTGATGACCATCCCGGGGTGCACCCGGGAGCCCGCCCCCGCTACAGCCACTCGGACGCCGCAACCCGGAGGACCGCGTGCCCTCGTCCCGTATCTCGCAACCACTGGTCGTCATCCTCGGCGCGCTGACGGCGCTCGCCCCGTTCTCGATCGACACCTACCTGCCCGGGCTGCCCGACCTGGCCCGAACCTTCCACACGTCGGCCTCGGCAACGCAGCTGACCCTGACCGCCTGCCTGCTCGGCCTGGCCGTCGGCCAGCTCGTCGCCGGGCCGCTGAGTGACAGCTACGGCCGGCGCCGGCCGCTGCTGGCCGGGCTCGCCGTGTACACCCTCGCATCGCTGCTGTGCGCGCTCGCGCCGTCCATCTGGGCGCTGGTCGCCCTCCGGTTCGTACAGGGAGCGGCCGGCGCCGGCGGCATCGTCATCTCCAAGGCCATCGCCCGCGACCGGACCAGCGGGACGGCTTCCGCCCGGCTGTTCGCCACGCTTGCGCTCGTCACCGGCCTCGCCCCCATGCTCGCGCCAGTTGTCGGCGCCCAGGTTCTGCAGGTCACCTCCTGGCGGGGCGTGTTCCTCGTCCTGGCCGGCCTCGGCGCGGTGCTGTTCACCGTCACCGCCACCGGGCTCGCCGAGTCACTGCCCGCCGGGCGCCGGCACCGTGGCGGGGTGAGTGCCACCCTCCGGGTCTTCCGCGGGCTGCTGGCCGACCGGACCGTCCTCGGGTGCGCGCTGGCCCTCGGGTTCGCAGCCGGCGCCATGTTCGCCTACATCTCCGGGGGACCGTTCGTCCTCCAGGACATTTACGGCCTGTCCCCACAGGCGTACAGCGTCACGTTCGCGGTCAACGCCCTCGGCTTCATCGCCGCCAGTCAGGTCGGTGGGCGCGTCGTCCACCGCACCGGCCCACGCGCACTGCTCCTCGCAGGCGTCGCCATGTGCGCCGTCGGAGGCATTGCCGCGTTCGTCGCGCTCGCCGCCCACGCGGGCCTGGGAGTGGTGCTGCCGACCCTGTTCGTGACGGTCACCAGCATGGGACTGACCTTCCCGAACGCGATCGCGCACGCGCTGGCCGACCAAGCGGGCAACGCCGGTGCGGCAGCGGCCCTGCTCGGCCTCGCCCAGTTCCTGTTCGGCGCGCTGGCAGCCCCTGTCGTCGGGTCCGCCGGCACCGACACCGCACTCCCCATGGGGATCATCATCGCCGTTCTCGGGGTCGCCGCGGCGACCGCATGCGTGTTCCTGGTTCCCCGGCAGACCGGGAGAAACACTCAGGTAGGGAAAGCCACAGTCTTGTCCGCACCCCGATAGACCACGCTCATACCACTTGCCGCTCGGCCCTGGTCGTCCCGACTTGCCTGGCTCGACGTCGGTGCAGGTGACGGGGGCCGAGCCGGGACCGGCTTCCGCCACAGCTGAAGTTTCCGTGCCAAGACCGCCTTGCACCGTATCGGGTACGACCTGTGCGCCTCCTGGCACCGTCTCGGTGTTGAGTCCTCCGCTGATGTGTCGAGACGGTCGGGTTGGTGCTCGTGGTGCGGTACGACGCGCTGTCTGACGGCAAGGTAGGGCACGAACCCGTGCACATCGTCGTTGGTTGGTGCTAGCCATTCAACCAATAGTTCGGAGGATGCTGACTAACAATGCCGGAGCGCCGACGTATGACAGCGAAGAGTTACCAGAGCGGATGAACGGACCCGTCCATCGCTAACTTTTTGCAGCAGATTGACTACTCTCTGGTGCCCCCAACGGGATTCGAACCCGTGCTACCGCCTTGAAAGGGCGACGTCCTGGGCCGCTAGACGATGGGGGCAGCGGACCGGAGATGCGGCAGCGGATGATCCACCACAGCGCCGGGCTTCAGAACAGGGCAAGCATAGGGGATCGTCCGCTCCGCCGACAAACGCGTGCCGTCGACCGCTGGTCGGAGGACGCGACGTCGATCATGCCGGCGGAGGCTTTGGCGGGGCAACCGCGGGCCCTGAGGGCAGACTGAGCGCGGGGCGTGGGTCGACCCGGCGGTAGCGCGACCGGAAGAACGCGCGTACCGGACGTCCGCCGATCGAGATCGTGTGTTCGATGGTCACCGGCGCAGCCGATGTGGCCGGAATGCCCGGAGTGGTCCCGTGCGGCGGTGCCGCCGGGCGGGGGAACGGGACTTCGAGCGGCGGCGTGATGTCGAATGACAGGGTGACGTCGTCGGATCTCGCCCGGGGTGTGTTCGGGTCGTAGACCCGCAGCCTGACCCGGTTTCCGCGCTGCTCGTACGCGTAGGCGAGGACCTGGTGATTGAGGCCGAGGCGCAGCGGGTCGGCCGAGTGGACGGTGATGACGCCGAGCGGGCAGAGCAGACCGCGATCCAGGTCGAGGCGGATCCGCGGCCATTCCCGGTCGACGCTGATCCGCCCGACGCCGGGGCGGGTCAGCGGGCCGCGAGGCAGGTCGGTGTCGGCCGCGCTGGTCAGGCGGTAGTAGCGGTAGACCCCGCGCGGGATGTCGAAGCTGTCGAAGAGCCGGCGCACGATGTAGCGGTAGAGGGCCGTCCCGGCGGCCGGTGGGCTGGTGATCTCCGGAGGCGCTACGCCGAACTCGAACATGTCGCGGACGGCGTAGATCATCCCGCCGCACAGGCCACGGCTGGCGTCTCCGATCGGCACCGTGCCGAGGCCCACGACCGGGATCCGCAGGACGGGCTGGCGGGGGAAGGAGTTGGTGAAGCCGAAGGCGTGGGTGCTCGGGAGGAAGCCCGGCACGGCTGCGCTCCGCCCGCCGGACCGCTCCCGTGCTGTTCCGTCCCGCATGGTGCCGTCGCCCACAGCGCCGTCGCCCACGGCGCCGTCACCCACGGCGCCGCCCGGCGTGGTGCCGTCGCCCGCTCCTTCGTCGGTCACGCCTCCATCCTCACGTCCCGGCGGGGTTGCCGGGGTGGATGTCGTCAGGACTCTCGACGCGGCCGGCGGTCGCGGTGGCGGCCCGCCGGTGCCCCGGTCACGCGCGGGGGCGCGGGCGGGGCGGGGAGCCGCACCGGTCCGGCGGGGGCGAGGGTAGCGGGACGACGGGCGGCCAGCGCGGCGCGAACGGTCTCGGTCAGGCTCGTGGGGGTGAACGGCTTGGGCAGGTAGGCCACGCCGAGGTCACCACCGCCGTCGGCGAGCATCCCGCGGCTGTAGGCGGAGGTGAAGACGACGGGCAGGCCCGGGAACATCCGGGTCAGTTCCTCGGCGAGCTGACGGCCGTTGCGGCCGGGCATGATCACGTCCGTGACGAGTAGATCGACGGAGGTCAGCCGGCGGGCGAGCGTCCGTGCCGCTCGGCCGTCGGCCGCGCACACCACCCGGTAGCCGGCACCGCGCAGCACCCGCTCGGCCAGGCGGCGGACGGCGTCGTCGTCCTCGGCGAGCAGGATGGTCGTGCAACTCCAGGCGTGCCGGGCGGCGTCTGGCCGGTACCGGTCGTTCGGCGCGGCTGATCGCTCCGGCGCACCTACCGGGGCGGGGCGGTTCGTCCTGACCGCGCCGCGCGGCCAGCCGCTCAGGTCGGCGCCGGTGTCGCCCCGGGCGTGGTCCTCGACCGCTCCGCCGGCTGTCGTGGCGACAGCGCCGGCCGACGGGAGACCGGGCCCGTGTCGGCCGGGGTCGCGGAGACCGACTGCGGTGATGCCAGGTGCGGCGGCGCCGGGTCCGGTGAACGGGGCGTCGTTGAGCGCGGGTTCGGTAAGCGCGGGTTCGGCGAGCGCGGGTTCGGTGAGAGTGGGTTCGACGAACGCGGGGAGGTCGACCCGGAACGTGGCGCCGAGTCCCGGGACGGAGTCGACCTCGACGGTGCCCTCGGCCTGGCGCACGATCCCGTACACGGTCGCCAGCCCGAGGCCGGTTCCCTTGCCAGGGTCCTTGGTGGTGAAGAAGGGCTCGAAGATGCGCGAGCGGACGTGCTCGGGCATGCCGTGCCCGGTGTCGGCCACGGTCAGCCGCACCAGCCGCCGCGGTGGGACGTCGGGGTGGGACGCGGAGGCGACGTCGTCGACGACCACCCGGATGAACAGCCGCCCGCCGTCGGGCATCGCGTCCCGGCTGTTGACGACCAGGTTGACCAGAACCTGCTCGAGTTTCCCGCGGTCGACGCGCACGATCGCGGGCCGCGCCGAGGGCATCACGACCAGCTCGATGTCCTCGCGGATGAGGCGGCGCAGCATCTCCTCGAGCCCGCGTACCAGGTCGTTGAGGTCGACCGGCCCGGGGCGGACGTCGACTGTGCGCGAGAAGGCGAGGAGCTGGCTCGTCAGGCCGGTGGCGCGCGCGGCCGCGTCCCGTACGGCGGTCAGGTCGCGCTGGACGCCCTCGTCGAGATCGCCGCGCGCCAGCACGAGCGTGGCGTAGCCGTCGATGACGGTGAGCAGGTTGTTGAAGTCATGCGCGATGCCGCCGGCGAGCTGGCCGAGGGCGTCGAGCCGCTGGGCCTGACGCAGCTGGGCCTCGATGTTCTTCTGCTCGGTGACGTCGGTGACGATCGCGAGCGTCCCGTCGACGGTGCCGGCCGGCCCGAGCCGGGCGGTGAGCGCGACCTGGGCGCAGACCTTGCGGGCGTCGGAGTGCCGCAGCGCTGTCTCGAGGCGGCGGACGGCGCCGGCCCGCACCGCCTCCAGCGCGGCCGTGATCTCGGCGCGGTCGGTGTCGGACACCAGGTCCGTGAACCGGGTGCCCAGCGGTGTCCCGCCGACGATGGCGGCGAACCGGGCGTTGCGGTAGGTGATGTGCCCGTCCGGGCCGAGCAGGACGACGCCGTCGGCCGTCGTCTCGACGATGCCGCGGTAGCGCTCCTCGCTTTCGCGCAGGGTCTGCTGTGTGGCCTCTCGCAGGCGAAGATCCTCGAAGAGGGCGGTACCGCGAACGAGTGCCGGGAAGCGACTCCGTAGCGTCCAGTACCAGATGCCGACGGTTGCAGTGACGACGTCCCAGGTGGTGGTGAGGAACTGGACGTCGACCAGAGTGCGGCCGGCCGGCCCCGCGGGCCCGCCGCCACCATGCCCGCTGCCGCTGTGCCCACCGTGTGCGGCCGGGCCGGTGGCGTGCGTGAGTTGGAGGATGTGCGAGCCGTGCCCGATCGCGCAGGTGAAGAAGATGGCGGCGGTGGCCAGGCCGAGCGGGTTGTTGCGCCACTGGCCCGACCGCCACAGGCCACGCGCGATCGACAGGCAGATCGCGAGGTAGGCGGCCGTCGTCGCGGCGTTGGCCAGGGCCGCCGTGGCCAAGCCGTTCACGGGCTGTGGTCCGGGCCCAGGGGCGGCCGCGCCGTGGCGGGTGCCCGGCTCTCAGGCGCGTGTACGAGTGTCATCCGAACGTGAATCGTCCGTATGACCTTGTATCTCGCCGCATAAAATGCTATTTGAGTGCTCGAATAGGTACTTCTGGTGACGGACTCCCCCACGGCGCCTCATCTTGCTCCGTTCCGCGGTGGGGTGAAAGGAGAACCCCCGTGGTCCCACGTGTGCCCCTGCGAGACAGTCAGAAGCGCGGGAGGTACGCAGGAGCCACAGCGGTTATCCGGTGCCGGCCCGGCTGAGCGATGTAAAGCGTCCCGTCGGGACCCACGGCGACCTGCTTCGGATCGAGCACGGGCACCTCGCCCGACCGCGCCGCGGCGACGGCGACCCTGCCGTCCGGGTGGATCGCCAGCACCCGGTCCCCGGCGGGATCAGCCAGGTAGACGGTGCCGTCAGGCCCGACCGCGAGCCCGGTCGGGGTGCCCACGTCGGTGCCGGTCGCCGGTGCGCCATCGGCCGCGGGCCGGCCGCCGTACGCCGTGCCGGCCATGGTCCCGATGCGTCCCGCGTGGTCGACGCGCCGGATCCGCCGCTGGTCCGGGTCGGCGATGAGCAGGCGCCCCGCGCCATCCACCGCGAGAGACTGTGGACGTCCGATCGCGGCCCGCGTGGCCGGCCCGCCGTCGCCGGAGTAACCCGGTTCGGCGGTGCCGGCGATCACCCGTGCCGTCTCACCCGGCCCGAGCCGCCAGACCCGGTGGCTGTCGGTGTCCGCGACGAGGAGGACGCCGCCGGGGCCGGTCGTCACCGCGCGTGGCCGGCGCAGCGCTGCGGGCGTCGGCACGGTGGTGATCGTCCCGTCCGGGTCGACCCGGCGGATGCGGTCGTTGAAGCAGTCCGCGATCAGCAGGGCGCCGTCCTCGGTCACCGCGAGGCCGGCTGGATTGTCCAGCTCCGCGGCGGTGGCGGGGCCGCCGTCCCCGGCCCGCCCGGCCTTGCCCGTCCCGGCCACCACGGTCTGGGACGCCGTTACCTGGAACGCCGTCACCCGGGATGCTGTCGGCCGGGGGGTTCCGCCTTTGGTCGTGCCGGGTGCGGCGTCCGCGGCGTCGACGCGCAGGACCCGGTGCGCCAGCGGTTGTGAGACGTACAGTGCGCCGTCCGGGGCGACCGCCAGCGCGAACGGGCTCTCCACTCGCAGGTGCACGACGGCGCGGCCCGCCGGGGCGGGCCGGCCGTCCCGCCCCGGCGGGCCGGTCGCGGGTTGCTCGTCACGGGGCGAGCGCCGTCCCGCCCACCGCCGCAGCAGGCCTTGGCGCCGGGTGAGGGGTGAGTCCGCGGTGCTGGTTTCCCGGCCCGCCGTGGTGTCCCGGCCCCTGGGTAGAAGGACGGGGCCCTCGGTGGGGGCGGTTGCGTCGGCGGGTGCGACGGTGTCGGCGGGTGCGACGGTGTCGGGTCCGGCCTGTGCTGACGCCGGTCCGGCGTGTGCTGACGCCGGTCCGGCGTGTGCTGACGCGGGTCCGGCCTGAGCCGACGCGGTCGCGGCGATGAGGACGACGTCCGGCAGATGGACCGGGACGGGGCAGGCCGACAGCCAGCCGGGGCCGAAATCCCGCGCGGCCGCGGCGGCGAGCTCGAGCGCGAAGTCGAGCGCGCTCTGCTGGCGTCGCGCCGGGTCGGGGTCGAGCGCCCGTACCACGACCCCGCCGATCGCCGGCGGCGTCGATCCGGGTGGCGGCGGCCGGAAGCCGCGCAGGTGCTGCTCCGCGAGCTCTACGGGGGAGAGTCGGCGGGAGAACGGTGTCTGCCCCGACAGCAGCTCGTAGAGGACCGTCCCGAGCGCGTACAGGTCGGTCGCCGGCCGCAGCGGGGCCCCGGTGAACTGCTCTGGCGCCATGTAGACGGGTGTGCCGACGATCGTGTTGCCGCGGCCCGTCGTCGTCTCGACGATCTTCGCGATGCCGAAGTCCGTGATCTTCAGGGTGTGGTCGGAGGTGAAGAGCACGTTGTCGGGCTTGATGTCGCGGTGGATCACCTGGCTGCGGTGCGCCGCGTCCAGCGCGGTGGCCATCGCCAGGCCGAACGCGACCACCTCCGCCATCGCCAGCCCGCGCGAGGCGCGGGCGCGCAGCGTCCCGCCGGCGCAGAGCTCCATGACGATCATGCAGAGGTCGCGCCGTTCGACGTAGTCGAAGACGCGGACGATGTGCGGATGCGCGAGCCGGGCGAGCAGGCGCGCCTCCGCGGCGAAGACCTCCCGGCCCACCCCGAGCTCCGACTCGGAGTCGGCCATCTCCGGCACCAGGATCTTGATCGCGGCCGGCCGCTCGAGCCGGACGTGCCGGGCGGCGAACACCAGGCCGAACCCGCCCGTCCCGATCAGGTCGCCGACCTCGTAGCCGGGCAGCGCCGCCTCGATGTGCGCGCGGTCGACGATCACATCAGACTGGCCGCCGACGCCGCCGAGGCGGCGGAACAATCACCCACAGACCGGATCGTAGGGCAGATCCGGTAGGAAACGGCGCCACTCCGCGGCCGTGATGCCCACCCCCGCCCGCTCGCAGATCCGGGCCCGCACCCGGTCGACATCAAGGTCCCACACCACCGCGGGCACGGTGAAGATCACACCGACCAGCTTCTTGCCGTCCAGGGTGTAGAGGATCTCCCCGATACCGGCCTCACTGCCGGCCGAGCGCGCGAGCTTCTCGATGAGCGTCGGGGAGTCGCGTTCCGTAACGTCCCAGACCTGCACGGTGTTGTCGTTGCTGCCGGTGGCGAGCTGCGTGCCGTCCGGGCTGAACGCGACGCTGGTCACGGACGTCGAATGGCCCGGCAGGTCCGCGATCTGGCGCGGCGCGTCCAGGCGGGTCACGTCCCACAGCGTCGCGAACGGGTTCGCCCCGCCGGCCGCGAGCGTCCTGCCGTCGGGGGAGAAGCGCACCTCCCAGACCCCGCCCGGGAACTCGGGCAGCTCCGAGACCAGCCGGAGCCGACGCGGGTCCGTCACGTCCCAGAGCTTCACCGAGCGTTCGGCCGCACTCACCAGGATTCGGCCGTCCGGGGAGAAACTCAGGTCACGGACGGACGAGCGGTGCGCGATCAGCGACGCGAGCCGCCGCGGCCGGGAGAGATCGGTGACGTCCCAGGTCTCAACCCTGGCCTGGAACGCCGGTTCCGGCGGGGAGTTCAGACCGCCGAGCACCAGGGTCCTCCCGTCCGGGCTGAACAACAGCTCCGCGGTGCCCCCGGCCGGCCCCGGCACGTCCGAGATCCGGGACGGCTTCGCGGGGT
Organism: Frankia sp. Hr75.2; assembly: GCF_949319125.1. Taxonomy (NCBI): domain Bacteria; kingdom Bacillati; phylum Actinomycetota; class Actinomycetes; order Frankiales; family Frankiaceae; genus Frankia; species Frankia sp. Hr75.2. The sequence goes on from NZ_CASGGV010000266.1 coordinate 16,308, forward strand.
CGCGGACGTCGTAGAAGACGATGTTCTTGCCCGTGCCCACGGCAAGCACGTTCCCGTCCGGGCTGAAGGCCGACGAGCCCGTCGGGTCGAACTCGTCCACGGTCACGTCGGTGAGCACGTGCAGCCGGCGGGGCGCGTAGGGATCACCGACGTCCCACAGCTCGACCGCCTTGTCGGTGGTGATCGCCACGATGCCGGTGACCGGGTTCACGACGGCGTCCTCCTGCGTGCCGTCGCGCCCGATCAGCGCCGGGCCGGGCATCTCCCAGATCCGCAGCGAGCCGTCCACCGAGACCGACGCGAGCCGGCGGCCGTCCGGGCTGAAGGCCACATCCCAGACCGTGGCGCCCTCGTCGAGGAAGGTCAGGCTGTACTGGTCGACGTCCACATCGAAAATCGGAACTCCGACGTACCGGAACCCGCCCACGCCGACCAGGCCGCTGACCGGGTCCACGGCGAGGCCGGTGATCGGCGCGTCCCCGCTGCCCGCCCGGCCGTCGTACTCCAGACGCGGCAGATCCGGCCCGGAGAACTTGCGGACGTAGCCGCCGTTCCCGGCGGTGTAGACCGTGTGGCCGTCGCCGCCGAAGGTGACCGACCGGATCGGGCCCGCGCCGTCCGCGCTCGGGCCGCCGTCCTCGACGAGCACCTTGAGTGGCCGCGGACCGCTCGGATCATCGACCGACCACAGCAGGGCGGAACCACCCTCGTCCCCGGCGATCAGGAACGCGCCGTCCGGGCTGAACTCCAGCGCCACCACCTGCGCCAGGTGCAGGAAGAGCTGCCCCTCCTTCACCGGGCGCGCCGGATCCGAGACGTCGTAGATGAACGCCGACTTCCCGTAGCCACCGACGGCGAGACGATCAGACGTCGGGTCGAACGCCAGGCCGTAGACCTCCGAATCCGCCTTCGGCAGGGTCGCCAGCAGACGCGGCCTGGCCCGGTCGGTGATGTCCCACAGCTTGGCCAGCCCGTCGGCGCCGCCGGTCGCCAGCACCGTCCCATCCCGGTTGAAGGCCACCGCCTTCACCGCCCTGCCATGCCCGCCACCACGTTCGTCCGGGATGCGTGCGAGTGGCGTGAGCCGCCGCGGATCGGTCGCGTCCCAGACCGCGGCCGTCCAGTCGTCGCTGCCCGTCGCCAGCAGGCGACCATCCCGGCTGTAGGCCACCGTGCCGACCGACTTGGTGTGCGCCTGGTACCGCGTGGGCACCCCGCTGCCGCCGTTGAACGACGACAGGACGGCCCCGCGTGCCTCCGGCGTGTCCGCCGTGCGCAGCGCGACCAGGCTGAGCTGGGCGGCCAGCGCCGGATTGTCCCGTCGGGCGGCCTCCGCCTGCGTCGCGATCCGCTGCGAGAGCGCCCGGTCCCGAGCCCGCCCCGACGAGGTGCTCTGCTGGAACGTCAGACCCGCCAGCGACGCGGCGACGAGCAGCAGGACGGCCAGCGCCGCCGCGAGCTGGCGCAGCCTACGGGCCCGACGCGCCGCCGCCCGCTGCTGCTCGGCCTCCGCGCGGACACTCTCGTCGAAGAACTGCCTGGTCGTCGCATCGACGTCCAGGTCGTCGTCCATCCAGTCGCGGGCCGCGGCGAGACGCGAACCGGCGAAAAGGTAGGACGGATCCCGCCCGCCCCGCTCCCACACCTCAGCGGCGTCGCGCAGCTGCTGCAACGCCACGGCGCCGGCGCGGTCCATGTCCATCCACTCGCGCAGCCGTGGCCAGGAACGCAGCAACGCCTCGTGCGCGATCTGCAGACCGTCCTGATCCCCGTCGGCATCGGCCTCGACGAGACGCGCGGCTACCAGCGCATCCAGGACGGTCGCCGACTCCGGCCCCGGCACCTCCGCGAGCAGCGTTGCCCGCCGCACCCGCCGCCGGGTGTCCGCGCCGTTCTCACCAAGCCGGATCATGCGCATCAGTAGCGGTCGGACGGCCTGCTGGGCGGCCCCGTCCAGACTCGTGTAGGCCGCCTCGGCGGTCTGGGCGATGGCCCCGGTCAGCCCGCCGACGCGCAGATAATCGGCGACGGTGAGCGCCTCGCCCGCACGGGCGAACCAGGTCGCGCGCAGCGCGTGGGCGAGCAGTGGCAGCGAGCCCGGATCAGCCACGAACCCGGAGCTGAGGTTGGAGACGAGCTCGGGGCTGCGACCGCTGCCGTGGCCGGTGCCCTGGTCGCTTCCGGTGATCCCCGTGCCGGCGGCGGCGCCGAGATCGCGCAGGACGAGCTCGACAAGCCCGGGCTCGACGTCCCCACCTGCGGCACGAGCCGGATTCACCACGATCTCGCGGATGTCGGCGGCCGCCATAGGCCCGACCACCACCTGATTGACCTGCAGGACCTCGACGAGCTCGGGGAAGGAGGCGCACGCCCCGTAGAAGTCCGCCCGCAGGCCGATCACGACGACCGCACTGCCCGCCGCGGTCGCGCACAGGGCCCGGACGAAGGCCTCCCGCTCGGCCTGGTCCGCGCAGAGCGTGAAAACCTCCTCGAACTGGTCGACCGCGATCACCATCCGCGGCTCGCGAGGATCGGCTGGCTCGTGAGGGTTGCCTGGCCTGTAGAGCGTGGTGGCGTCGTTTCGTGGGCCGCGGCGGATCGTGGTCTCGCCGTCCTCTGGGGCAGACCGAGGCGTGGCGCGCGCGGCGAGCAGCTCACGGACGATCTCGTTGAGCCGCTCCGGCTCCCGGCGCAGGCTGTCACCCAGCATCCGCGCCATCGTCGGCATCCCGGTCGCCTCGACGACACGCTGGACGAGCGCCTCGAGCGGGTGCTCGCCCGGTGTCATCACCAGCCGTGGCCAGCCACGCGAGCCGGGAAGCGCTCCGCGCGCGAGGGCGGGCAGGAGCCCGGCACGCAGCAGTGACGACTTCCCCGACCCCGAAGCGCCGACGAGCACCAGCGGCCCCACCCTCGACGCCTCCGAGGAAACCCTCGCCACCAGGTCGGCGACCATCCGCTCACGCCCGAAGAACCACTGCTCACTCGACTCGTCGAAGCCGCGCAGCCCCGGGTACGGGCAGGCCGTCGAGTACGCACCGGCCGGCGGGACGCCGGCCGGTGGCTTCGACGGGTATCCGTCGATGATCTGGGTGGGCGCAGCCTGGGACTCGACCAGCGGCGGCGTACGCATCTCCGCCGCGTTCCCGGCCGCCGTCCGAGGGGTCCGCTGGTCCGGCCGGGCCGCGGCGCCCGGCGAACCCTCACCGGAACCGTGCGGTCCGCCGCGCTCCGAACGCTCGGATGTCATGACCTCACCCGTCTCCGGGGCAGTGGGCCGATCGGGCAACCTCACCGATTGTGGTCTATCGCGGACTTTGACCGCACACCAGTCACCTAGACGACAGGGCATCCGCCGCTCGGCTGGAGACCGCCGTCCTTGGACCCGGGCTCGGCCACGGGCGCCTGCTACGCCACCGCGCACACGGGAGCGGGCGTCCACGGGATCAAGGACGCGCTCCGCGGATGATCCGCCATGGTCTTCGACTCCTCGAGACCAGGCCGGACAGGCGCGCCGGCTGGAGTCCGCTGGAGGGAAGGCGCCGCGATGGACCCGTCTGAGGGCGGCCGCGAGCGGCCTCGCCCGGGGCCCTGTGCGTACCGAGGATCATGGCGGGCCGATCGATCATGTATCGAGGAAAACTTCCTGCCCCCCACAGCCCGGATGGGTCGCATCGTCCTGTAGCATGACCTCCAGTTCCTGAGCAGCCGGGCACGACCAGCCGGCTTGGTCCACTGCGAGTAGCACGACCACTCAGGATGGCCAGAGCGACAACTGAAGATAAACACATGGTCCCGTGGTGAAGTCTGGAGTTCACGCCGCCCTGTCAAGGCGGAGGTCGCGGGTTCGAATCCCGTCGGGACCGCGTTATCGGCAACACAGAGCAAGATATGGGCAGGTAGCTCAGTCGGTACGAGCGTCCGCCTGAAAAGCGGAAGGTCGGCGGTTCGACCCCGCCCCTGCCCACTCACCCCCTGCCTGACCTGGGTTTTCTCTAGATCAGTCTCGGAGCTCCGGGTTGTGCAGTGCCCGGACAGAGTAAAACTTTTTCGGCTTGCACCGTGTACTGATCGAGGATCTTCGAGTCGGCTTCCGTGGACTCGTGCCGATTCGGGAGAATTAGCCAAAGTATCCTGCGGTGGGTTCTCGTTTGTGTGAGATCGTCACAGGGTCGGCGGGGCTGCCGTGCTGGCGATCTCCGTCCGGGCGGTGTCGAACCTGACGGGAACAGCGGTATCGACATCGGGCCGAGAATCGGGCTGTCTGGTTCTGCGACGACGTGCGCTGCAGTGAGAACCACCCGATCTGACACCCGCGCGGCGTCACTACCGGCCGGGGCAGTCTCGTGAGCTGGTGACCGATGCGCTCAGGCAGACGACGTGGTGGCCGGCCGGACCGTCGCTGAGGGTGCGCCCGACGGCGCCCGGAGGACCCGCCGGCTTGCTGTCAGGACGGCGAGAGCACCCGCAGACTCGCCGCAAACGGGAGCCGTCCGTCCGGTGGGGTTCCAGAGCGTGAGTGGACTCCACTCTGCGAGGCAGACGACATGATCAACGGCGTACTGTAGTGACGTGGACTCGTTGCACGCCTTCCGGACCGTTGACGACGCCGCAGCGGTCGCGGCTGGCATGGTCGCGGCCGAGTCCCGCCTGCAGGACATCTGGCGGCACGCAATTATACAGATGCTCGACGACTACACCAGCGTGCTGCGCCACCAGGGCCCTGAAGCAGCGAGCGCGATGTGGGCAGACCGCCCACGACCGTCCGGCGACCGCCGAGTGGACGCGGCGCTCGCCGCGCTTGGAGAGCACCTCGCCCGTCGAGACGGCTGGCAGACCCCCCCATGGGTGCGCGACCCGGCACTCGAGGCAGTGCCCTGGTGGTTCGTCACCACGCTGAAGGGCCTCCATCCTCGGGCGTTGGTCGAGTCCCCGCTGTCATTCCGTAAACGGGGCGTGTTCATCACCGGCGGCGCGCTCCAGCGGGCGTGACATGACCAGCCCGGGTCTCGGCCGTGAGTCGATCACCAGTCTGCTCCAGGAACTCAACGACGAACTGGGCCGGCGCGGCGCAAAGGCCGACCTTTTTCTCGTCGGCGGCGCCGCGCTCGCCCTCGTCTACGACGCGACCCGATCCACCCGCGATCTTGATGCCGTTTTCCTGCCAACCGACGTCGTCCGCGCCGCGGCCTCCGCGCTCGCCGAGCGCCATGCCCTCCCGGCCGACTGGCTCAACGACGCGGTGAAAGGCTTCCTGCCTGGCCCGGATCCGGCCGCGACCAGGTACTTCGATGCCAACCACCTCACCGTTGACGTTGCCTCCGCCGAGTACCTGCTCGCGATGAAGCTGTTCGCAGCCCGCGTCGAAGCCGACGCCGAGGACATCGCGTTCCTTTATCGCAAGCTCGGCTACACCACTGTCAGCGAAGGCCTCGACCTCGTCCAGTCCGTCTACCACGGTCGCCCGATCGATGCAAAGGTCCAGTTCCTCCTTGAAGAGATCGTCGATTCGCTCCACGACGACAGCGACGGCACAGCCCACGGCGGAAACTCCGCCTGAGCTGGCCCAAGCGTGGGACGCCCGGTACCGCCGGGCCGTGTGCCCGGGGCCGTGCCCGCCACCCCGGTCCTACGGGCCATCCGGCAGTCGTAGTCGATGCGTCGGTCGTGGACGTACCCTGGTCTGTCCGAAGCCGCCGCTGCGGACGGCCCGGCAACCCGGACCTGCCCGCCGGCGGGGAGCGGACCATCTGCCACCGTAGGATTGAAGACAATCCGCCTGTCGCGGTTACGCTCGTCGAGGTCGTGGGAAAACGCAGGTCAGCACAGCGTTTAGGCGTTTTGACCTGAAAAGCGGAAGGTCGGCAGTTCGACCCCGCCCCTGCCCACTCATCATCTCTGACCTTCCTGCGGGTTGTGCCGTGTGCGGACAGAGTTAAACTTTCTCTGTCTGTTCCGTGTACTGATCGATGATCAGCTACAGCAGCCGTACCTGGGTCGCGGCTTGTTGCCGTAGGACGTGGAGGAGTGCGCTGAGCCGGTCGCGGCGGGTGTCAGCGTAGTCAACCACGATCAGCACCGGGGTGTCGGTGTCCATGACGGTGGTGATCTGTTCGGTGGTGGTGTCTGCGGCGAGGGAGCCGGTGACCCAGCCGGTGTCGGCGAGGTCAGCGCAGACCTACTCTGCCGGGCGGATCCTACCCTGGCTGAATCCCCTGCCGTCTCCCACCAGCACCTGAACCGAGGGGCACCAGCCCTGCCAGTCAGGGCCCGCGTGCGGAGGTGCGGGACCCGGACTCCGGGCAAGGCAGCTATGCTGTCGCCCACATGGATGGCCTCGTACTCGCTGGGGAGCGACTCCACCGACGCATCGGAATACCAGGCGTACGCACAGCGCTATATGAAGCCAGGGGTTTATCGCCGAGCGCAGGAGCGTCTTGCATGGGTAGAGCAAGGGATGACGAGGTCAAGCGAGAGGCGGCGGCCATCGCCCGACGCTTGGGCGTCTGCCCCGCTTGCGGCAAGAAACTTGACGGGCCCGGGTATGGGACGGGGCGCATAGCTGACGGTGACTTCTGCTCTTTGAATTGTGTAGCAGACTACTGGTACTCGGATCCCGGGCGCGGTGGGCGATCAATGTACTCTAGAGACTACTGATAATGCCAAGACTATCTTTTCCGGAGTAGACCAAAGGTCGTTTCGTAACCCGGATGCTGGGGTCCTGGGTTGCTGATGGATCAGGTTGGAGTGCGGGTATCTCCGCTGCGGACCCTCAGTGGGTCTGCCCGTTCGCAGGGTTGAAGCCGACCCAGTTCCGTCGGCTGGTCTACCTCGTTGCCCAGAGCGGTGGAGACAGGATCGCCGACGGCAGGCCAGGTCGGCAGTGGGCACTTGCCCCTGCCCGACCGGGTGTTGTTGGCCGCGGCTTACTGGCGGACGAACCTGACCTTGTGCCGGATCGGCCCGCTCTTCGGCGTCTCCTACTCCGCGGCCTACCGGGTCCTCGACACCCCTGCTTGCCCTGGTACCCGCCCGCCGGCGGCCCCGGGACCAGGTGGCGATCGTGGACGGCACCCCCATCCCTTCAGGAGCCCTGGGATCGAGCTCATCTTCGTGGACACCACCGGGGCGACATTCGGGCGCAAGGCGCCGCGCCGATCAGTCCTTCACCCAGATAATCTTGTCGGCCGCGAACTGAGCTTCAGGCGCACAGCTTCGTGCTCCTCGTCCTCCACATCGCCTACGACGATGTGAGTGTATGCGTGCGATCGTGCCGCCGGTGTAGGCACAGTCCCCGCATCGTGCGGCGATCCCTATAGAATTTCAGCCGGTACCGGTTCCGCGCGTCGCGGACCACCTGCCAGAACTCGGCCAGCGCGTCGTCCGGCAGGTCGACCAGGTCGGTGACATGATGCCGGGGGATGGCCATCAGGTGCAGGCGGGTGCCCCGGCAGGGGTAGTCGTTGTGCCGGACGACGCAGTGCTCGGTGGCCGGGGCGAGACCCTGTACGGGTTCGAGGTCCATCTGCGGCGGGCAGAACAGGCAGGCGCTGGATTCCTCGAGCAGCCGCATCCGGTCTGCCTGCGTCGGAGTCCGCGCGTTACCCAGGTAGTAGAGGCTCACGTGCGGCGCACCAGCTGCTGGAACGTGTACGACAGACCCGATTTCTCGTCATGGCCCGTCTCGCTGGCGATGGAAGCGAAACCGTCCAGCCAGCCAGCCGGCATCCGGGCATCGCCCTCGAACTCGGCGTGCACGCGGGTGAGGTCGACGACGTCTACCTGCGGCAGCAGCTCCGCATAGACGCGCGCACCACCTATCACGAACCAGTCGGGCACGCCGAGGCCGGCGGAGATCTCCTGCGCACGCTTCGCCGCCGCGGTGAGTGTGCGGACGGCATCAACCCCGCTGTGTGATAGGCCGAGATCACCGCTGGAAACAGCGCCACTACCGGAGACAACGACGCAGTGCCGGCCGGCCAGCGGATGGCCGATCTTGCGGAGGATCGATTCGTGGGTCACCCGGCCCATGACGACGACATGGCCCCGCGTCAGGGCCGCGAATCGCCGCAGGTCGGCGGCCAGCCGCCAGGGCAGGTCACCGGCGCGGCCAATGACGTCGTTCTCCGCAGCGGCTACCACCAGTCGAACGCTCATCACCGGCAATCGTACCGGCCGGACAGCTCCGCGGACGGAGCGCTTACCGAGCGGCTACGCTCCGACTCATGGCGCACGTAGAATCGCGACAGCCGCGTATCCTTGTCTCGTACTCCAGCGGGAGCGACGCGTACTTCGCGATGGTCGAAAAGCTGATCCACTTGCTTGAGCGCAAGGGGATCGATGTCGTGTGGGACGTTTACGCCGGCCTAGACGGGCCGGACTGGCAGCGCTGGATGGACGAGCAGATCGCGGGAGTGGATTTCATCGTCGTACTCGGCTCTGCCAGATACCTCGAGGCTTCGTCCCCCGGTTTCGAGCACCCGGGTCCCGAGGGCCGCGGTCGCGGTGCGTACTACGAATGGACGATGATCAGGCGTCTGCGCCTCACGCCGAAACAGTTCCAGAAGAGGGTGCTGCCCGTCCTGCTTCCAGGGCACAAGGCCGCCGAACTGCCCCAAGAGGTGCACGATGACATGTTGTTCATCTATCGCATCAAAGAGCTGACCCTCGACGGCATCGACGAGCTACGACGCCGGATCCTCGGAGATCCACTACATGTGCCCTCGGCACCGGATGGTGAAGCCGACGGGCGGAGCCGACGCGAGCTACGGGCCGAAGCTGGCGAGATGGCCAAGGAGTTCACCCGAGCCCTGCGGACCTTCCGGGGCCGGCATAAGGCGATGGAGGCCTTGGCGAGGTGGCTGAGGGACCCGGACGACCGTCTGTCGCGGTTCGTGACTGGCGAACCGGGCGCGGGTAAGACGGCGATGCTCGGCCTGATCGCCCACCTCACCACCGGGCACGCGGAGCCGGTGGCGGAGGCGGTGCTGCGGGGGCTGCCGGACGCATGCCTGCCACCGGAGAACGCGATCGACGTCGCCCTGTCTGCACGGGGAAAGGACGCCGCCAAGATTCTCGACCTGCTTGAAGCGGCCGTGGGGATGCCTCCGGCGGCCGGCCCGGCTGACGACATCGAGACCCGCGTCCAGGCCCTTGTTGTCTACCTTCGGAAGCAGAGCAGGCGGATCACCGTCCTCCTGGACGCCCTGGACGAGGTCTCCCCGCCGACCGCGGGTTACGACGGTGAGTTCCCGCCGCCCGCGGATCTGGCGCCGCTGTGCGAGGACCTGCTCGCGCCGCTGGTCAACGACTCGGATTCGCCGATCCGCTTCCTTCTCGGTACCCGACGCAACGTCCTCCCGCTGCTGGGCGTGACCGGACTCGGTCCCCAGGGGCGGGTGATCGACCTGTCTGGGGACTACCAGGACCTAGCCGCCCTGCGCGAGCTGCTGGAGACTTCGCTGCTGGCCGGCGACTCGGCCTGGCTGCAAGCCAGCGAAGCCGACGTCCGGGTCGTGCTCGATGTGCTCTTCGAGAAGGCCGGCGGCTCGTTCCAGGTGGGTGAAATCATTGCTGAGGACCTTGCCCGCCAGGACCGTCTTCCCGAAGATGTGCGGGACGAGGTCTGGCAGGCGGGGATCGCCAGCACGGCCGGCGAGGCGATGTACGACGATCTGGGAACGCGCCTCGGCAATGGTGCCGATCGGGCGATCGGGCTGCTTCTCCCGCTGGCCTATGGCCGCGGCAGCGGAATCCCCTGGGGGGAGGTTTGGCTGCCGCTGGCGAACGCGCTACGGGCGCCCGAGACGCCCGAGTACGCGGACAGCGACCTGGATCTGATCCGCCGCCACGCCTCCTCGTACGTGGTGGAGGGGCCGCCCGACGCCCGTGGCCGTACCCTGTTCCGGCTGCACCACCGGGAATTCAGCGACTACCTCCGCGCGAGGCAGCACGAGGACGGCCGGGACAGCCAGACCGCCGACGAGCAGATGATCACCAGGACGCTGATCGAGGGCATCCCGGCCAAGGACCACGGGCGCGACTGGGCGTGGGCCTCGACGTACGTACGGAGACACCTGTTGGAGCACGCTATCGCAGGGGCCCGCCAGGAGGATCTGGAAGACCTCGTCTTCGACCCGGGCTTCCTGGCCAACGCCGCGGAGGCCGAGGTGCGTTCCGCACTCGGCAAGCTCACAGAGCCCCGGCACCGCGCCGTGGCGGACGCCTATGCCATGGCCCGCACCGCGGCATCCCGAGTGCAGGCGTCCGGCGACAGGGACGACACCCCGCTCCTGCTCGCGCAGTTATCGCTTGCGGCGCGCTGCCACGGGGCGCCGGCTCTGGCCGACAATGTCCCATTGGGTGCCGACCCGAGGCGGGCACCATGGCGGGCGAAGTGGGCGGCCTGGCGGCAGCAACCCCCACTGACGCTGCTCGCGGATCATTCCGGCCAGGTGGGGGTGGTCGCCACCGCGAGCCTCGCCGCCGGCGACACCGCCGCCCTCACCGGCGGCGTTGACGGTGTCATCCGCGTCTGCGATGTGCTCACTGGTGCGGCCCTCATGGAGATTCCTGCGCACCGGGGGCCCGTCCTCGGTCTGGCTACGGGTGCCGTGCGCGGCAGCGTCGTCGTCGTGTCCACCGGGGCGGATCTGCGGGCCCGGGTGTGGGACCTGGCCTCCGGCCGGCAGATCGGCCGCGATTTCACCCTGCACCGGGCGCAGGCCCGCGCTGTCGCGGTCGTTGATCTGGCCCTGGGGCCGCGGGTTCTGACCGGGGACGTAGCCGGAGTTCTGCATCAGTGGGACCCTGCGACCGGACGGCTCAAGGCCCGGGAGCAGAAGCTCGGGGCCTCGGGGATCACTGCGCTCGCACCAGTTACGGCCGGAGACCAGGTGTTTGTCCTGGCGGCCCACGACGACGGCTCGATCGGGCGGCTCACGCTCGCCAGCAAGCTCGTCCTGAGGAACTACGCCGGCACCGGGACTCGACCCGTCCGTGCCCTCGCCGTCACCGAACTGGACCGGCGGCCGGTGGTGGTGTCGGGAGGGGACAGCGGCGAGCTGCAGGTGTGGGACCCGGCAGCCGACCCCGAGCACGGCCCGTTGCGGACGGAAGCCCCGATCCGGCACGACCGTGGGATCCGGGCGCTGGCAGGCACATGTGTCGGGGGGATGCCCGCGGTCCTGAGCGTCGGGAACGACAACACCGCCCGGGTGTGGAACCTCCAGGACGGCAACCAGATCGGTGCCCCGTTCGCGGGCGAAACGGGCAACAGCCTGCGGGGCCTGGCGACGGTCGAGGCGAGCAACAGGTCGCTCGCCGTCCTGATCGCGTCCAGTGCCCGGCCGGTGGTCTGGGAGCTGACCCCCAACGGCGCCGTCAACGAGCCGTTCTCAGGCCACAAGCATCAGGTGCGCTCTCTGCTCTTCACCAAGATCGATGGCCGGAACAGGCTGGTATCCGGCAGCTCCGACGCGACCGTGCGCCGGTGGGACCCGGACAACGGTGGCCAGACCGGGGCCGAGTTGACCGGCCATCGTCGCGGCTGGGTGGGGGCGCTGGCGGCCGTCGAGGTCGCCGGCGAGGCACACATCTATTCGGCTGGTGCGGACAAAACGGTGCTGGGATGGAACGCGGCGACCGGCAAACAGGTGGGAGCGGTCAGCCACGACTGGCCTGTGGCCGCGCTGCTGCGGACGGCGGTGGACGGACGGCCATGGCTCGTCTCCGCGACGCTCGGCGGGAGCGTGTGTGCGTGGGACGTTGGGGGCGGCACAGACCCGCGCGCGTACACGGGGCACGGGACGACTGCGGTGCGAGCGCTCGCCGAGACGTGGTCCGAATCTGGTGACCCCCTGGTCGTCTCCGGTGGAGACAGCGCTGACCTGCATGTGTGGCAGCCGGCGACCGGTGCGCGGGTCAACGTCTGGGCAGCCGGGCACGCTGTCACCGCCCTGGCCACGGTCGCGGCCAGGGCGAATCTTGTCGTCTCCGGAGGTACGGACGGCCGAGTGCTGGCGCACGACCTGCGCTCGCGCCGGCCGGTGCGGTTACGGCCGGAAGGCCCGGCTGTAACCGCCCTCCAGCTCGCCGTCCTCGACGACACGACCGTGCTTGTGACAGCGCACGAGGACGGCAGCGTGCGGCTTTCCGATGTGGACTCGCCGGCAGACGTCGTAGTGCACCTCGGCCACGGTGGCCAGGCACGAGCCTTGGCGATCGGCGAGGCGAACGGTCGCTGGGTGGCGTTCTCCGCTGGCGACGACCACCTCATCAAGGTCTGGGACCTGCACGACAAGGCTCCGGTGCACCAGATGCACCGCGGGCGTGTCTGGGCAGTGGCGGCGGTGCCGGCCAGCGACCCGGCGCGGATCGACGTCCTCTCTGCCGGCGACGACGACACCATCCAGGTCAGGGCACTCGATCTGTCACCTGGCGGGGGGACGGTGTCGGAGCGCCGACGGGAGGTGCGGGTACTGTCGGCCCACCACCGTGGCGTGCGCGCCCTCGCGACCGGGCAGGTCGCCTCTGGCGTCGTCCTGGTATCAGGCGGGATCGACAGGTCCCTGCGGATCCGGGACCTGCCCTCGGGCCGGTTACTGAGGCAGCTGCCCGGCCACGGCGACTGGGTGCGCGCCGTGGCCACCGGCTCATTCCCCGGTCCTGGCCCGGTCGCCGTCTCCGCGAGCGGCGATGGCCTCATCGGCGTCTGGGATCTGGAACGACGAGCCCTCATCGGGCCGCTTCGGCCCGTCCACACGGACGGCGTGCGGGCCCTGTGCCTGGCCGAGGTGACGCTCCACGGCACCGAGACGCCGGTGATTGTTTCCGGGGATGTCAAGGGCAAGATCCTGGTCACCCAACTCACCGGCGGAGCCACCGTGGGTCAGCCCTTCATGAAGGAACGGGCTGGCGCCGGTGACGGAGTGCGTGCGCTGGCGGCGACACGACTGGACGGGCAGTGGGTCATAGTCTCCGGCTACGCTGGCGGCGACGTCCTGGCCTGGGATATTGCCACCCGGACCGAGGCGGGCCGAGTCCCGAGTAGCGGCGGCGAGATCAACGCCATAGCGGCACGCGAGGGCATCGACGGCTTCGGCTGCGCATGGGTCGCGGTTGCTGCGGGCCGGACGGTCACCTTGTCGTCATGGATGGACGACGACGGAGGTTGGCAGCAGCGGGCGCGGATCGAGTTCGGGTGCGACGTCCTGGACCTCGCCATCGTGCCGGACGAGTCGGACGACCTGATCCCCGGCATGGTGGTGGTCGGCGCCACCCAGGGCGTTGTTGTACTGGAGTTCGCCAAAGACCTGTGAATCCCGCCCGCATCCATTAGTGTCCAGCCATCCACCGGGCTCGGACCAGTCAGCCCGGCCGTCCTTAAACGAGTCACTAGCGTCCGAGGACCCCAGCTGTCGCTTCACGGCATCAGGGCAATCCAGGTCTTTGCGGCACGGATCGTGCCAGGTACTGCTGGGTGCGGAGCCATAGGACGCGGCTTCCCAGAGCCAGCTATGATATCGCGCGTGCGGGGGCATCGTGCTTGCCGGAGACCGACTCCGGCCGGTGTCCCGGAGCGCTAGAAGCGACACCTGGCGCTGACTGGAGGCAGTGATTGCTTGCGACTGCAGGAGCAGGCGTGAAAGAAAAAACGGGCCACTGCATGGACGGTCGCCATACTCGGGTTGTGCTGGATAGCTTCCTGGCGCCAAAAGTTTGCGAGGTTCGAGTGTGGAAGACGACGTGAACCTGCTCGCCTTCACACCGCTATATTACGGGGAGCGGCTACGCATTGTCAATCCCCGGGGCGACATAGGGATAGTCACTCTGTGGTCGCCGACTTCAACTGCCGAGCGTCTCCTGGGCCGGATCTCCCCAAACCTCCTTGACCCAGAGCAGAGTCGAATCGCGGTGATTTCGAACCTGTATGGTGACGGCCTGCATCAGATGCTCTGCAATCTGCTGTACAATCCTCAGATCCACCACATCGTAGCGGTCGGCGAAAGTCTTGGACTGCCTACGGCATCCGAGATCGAAGCCCTCCTCGAAAGGGGTGTGGAGGAAACGTCGATACTGGGCTCACGAGTGCATCGGATCCAGGGTACTGACCGGGTTTTTCCGATAACACCGAATTTCGACCTCGAGATCCTGCGGCGCAGGATCAACTTCAAGTACCTGGGAAGATTCTCCGACAACGGCTTCGGGGACGCTTTCATAGAACATCTACGGAACCTGCCGAAACGCCCGGTGTCTCGCGCCTCGCTGAGGATTCGCGTCGAAATCCCCCCGGCGCTGCCCGGCGACTACACATATCGCCCGTCAGATCTCATGAGTCACCAGGTCGCGAGAGCCAGCCCTCTGGACTGTTGGGAAGAGCTCGTTACGCGCGCCGTCCGTTTCGGTCGCCCGGTAGAGCTGCGGAGCGGGCCGCGGCTGGAACTCCTCAACACCCGAGTCGTGATAACCAATCCGACTGATGATCCGGAAGCGGCGCTTGCCGAGTACGGGTTCTCGCTCAAGCAGTTCCGCGAATATCAGCGCACCATGTTGGATTCGACCAAGCCTCCCGACATCGACTATACGTATGGCAATCGGCTGGCCGGCTACTTCTCCAGCGGCGGCACTGTTACTGATTCCATGAAACTGGCCGCCAGCCAGCTGATCGCGGATCCCGAATCCCGGAAGGCGTTTATCTCGCTTTGGGACACGAGCCGCGATCTCGTGCCGGGCACCGCCTCGACGCCTTGCCTCGTCACCATCTTCCTGCGTCGCTCCGGCGAACGGCTGACGCTCACCGCAACCTATCGCGCACATAACCTGCTGACGGCCTGGTTGCAGAACGCATATGGTCTGATGGCGATACAGAAGGAGGTTTGCCGGCGGACAGGAATGATGGCGGGGAAGATAACAGTGATCAGTCATTCCCTGGGAATCGACCCGCGATCGCCTAGGTATGGAATCGCCAAGGCGATCGCTGGCAAATGGACCCGCGACGAGGACCTCGATCGAGACACCGGTAGACATTCATTGCGCGAGGACCCGAACGGATACTTCATGGTGACGATCGACGCGGCGGCCGGTGAGATCGTCGCCGAGCATCGTTTCGAGGGCCTCCTGGTGAAACAATACCGCGGGGACAAAGCGGTGAAGATCGAGAGGGAGGTCATCGGCGATATGGCCGTCAGTCTTGTCTCGCACGCACTCTGGCTGGGCCGTGAGCTTAAGACCAAGGAGGATCTGCTGTCCAGCAAGCGCCGTCCGGGGGACGACGCGTGACCCCGCGCCTGGTCGTCCTCGACATCGGCGCCACTCTGGTCACCGGCCCTGATCGCGGTCCCGCACGGCGGATCGCGGAGCTCTCGGGACTTGACACGGAGCAACGGCGCCGGCTACATCGAATGCTGATGACGACGGACTTAAGCGGCCCGGCAGCGGCCGCCACGGCCGCTCATCAGCGGCTCGGGCTGACGGGCCGGGCGCTGGAGCAGGCCATCCGGGCGGTGTGGACAGCCCAGTGCCTGGAGGCGAGACTCATTCCTGGAACGTCGGATGTGCTGTGTGCCCTGGTCGGCCGCGGCTATCGGCTGGCCCTGCTGTCCAACATCTGGAATCCCTACCTGATCTCCGTACGAAGCGTGCTCGGGGATTTCTTCGCCGAGCATATCCCGGCCGATCTTCAACTCTTCTCCTGTCTCGAAGGTATCGCCAAGCCAGCCCCGGAGCTATTCGAACGGGTTCTGCGCCGAGCCACGGCCGAGCCGAGCGATGCGATCATGGTGGGTGACTCCTACGAAAAGGACATTGAGCCGGCCATGGCCTGCGGAATGCGAAGCGTCTGGCTGCCGCAGCCATCGGTACCCGCGGATGCCGTCATGGCACGCATCCGCCTCGGAGCGGCGTCCGCACCGGACCTCACACTAGGCTCGCTGGCGGATGTCGATCTCGATAGTGACTGGCCTTTCCGTAGCCTTACGTAAACTGGGAGATAATATGGAAATCCTGTCGGTCGAATGGTTCCCGGCGGCGGAGCTGCTGGCTCGCATCCGCCTGACCCGGCTCCGCGGGTTCGATGGTGCCCAGCCCTATCTCGATGCCTCGATCGAAGTGGTCCCGACCATCGAAACAGCCAACCTCACTCCTTCGCAGAACTACGTCCTGACGCCGGGCGTCGATAAGATCATCGAGCTGCGGTCGGCCCTGCTGGACCACGGGGTCGACATCTTCGCGCTCGACGGCGGTGTATATGTGACGACCTCGGACGATCCTGGTGAGCGGATCCCGGTGATCCCGCCCGTGGTCGAAGAGTCAGTGGAGCGGGACGGTCGCACGGTATTGTTGATCAACGACGGCTTGCACCGGGTGTCCGCCGCCCGGTCCCTCGGGCTGCCGATCTCCATTGTGCTGGTCTCCGGAGTCCCAGCTGAATATCCCTACTACGCCTACGCGCTAGACGCCGGCTGGGACGGTGTCATCCCCATGCTCGAGCTACCCGATGGTCACCAGAAAAAGGACTACCGCCAGCCGACTAACTACAAATCTTTGTTCCGCGACTTCAATGCACAGTTCCCGGGAGTTCAGAAGGTCCGCAAGCAGTCAAACCCGAGCCATCTCATAATGTGATGTCGGTCTCCGTCGCCGCACCGGGTTCCGTCTGCTGGAAGGACAGCAATGCATTTCGTTACCGATGAGTTCCTGGACGATCTTGAGATGGGTCGTGGCGAGAAGTCGGCGGTTACGGACGTCTGGGTTGACCGAAAGTCTCGCTACTTCGACGTCGAAGTGATATCGGATCTGGTGGTTGCCGGACCAAAAGCACACTCCGGAATTTATTCGGACGAGGAGATCAATCGCCTCCGCGGTGATCTGGTGAGCCGCGTCACGGATCTACGCAGGGCCTTCCAGCTCGCCGGTGAGAAGCGGTCCGGCAGCGCGGCAGACCTGTTGGTGAACTGCGGCGATCTGGTCGGCAAGAGGAATGACCGAAGCGCCTCGGAGCTTCACAGGGTACAGGCTGCATACCGGGAGATCTGCCTTCCCGCACTGCGCGACCTGCAGGGCGGGGCCGACGGAAAGATCCTCGGCATTCCCGGCGATCAGGACTCCTATGCCGGCGGGGGCCGGATCCGGGGGCCGTGGGAGGCGCCGCCGGAGGCCGCCGGTGAAGGGTCTCACCCTTACTACACCCACCTCGCGTCCGGTCTCGCGGCCAACGACCTGCCGAAGAGGCCCGAAGAACACCCCGTTACATCGATTTTCCGAGTACTGGAGCTGAACGACACCAGTTCCTCCGCCGGTCTCGGCGACGAGCCTCTTGCCTGCGTTGCTGTCGTGGGGTTCGACTCCAACGACATTCAGTACAAGTATGATCTGGCGGCCAACTATGGCCAGATCGGAGAGGAACAACTAAACCGGGCACGGCGCCTGATCGGCGTTCTGCGTTCCAAGGTCGCCCGGAGCACTCCGCTCTACCTGATAGCTGTGACGCATCACAATCTGCTCCCGACGCAGGATCGGCTGGCACAGCTTCCCCGCGGCGCCAATGACGAACACTACGTGCGGTTCCGGGCAGTCCTGGACGTTCCGGAAGAGTCGTCGAACGTCTGCGAGCCCACGTCGCGTTTCTGTGTGACGAACCACTTCCTCGCCGAGAGCACGTCGAATGCAACTTCGAACGCATCCGGTTTTCTCAACCACCTGCTGCAACTGCGCACCTCGTTGCTTGTGCACAGCAACATGCAACAGCGGGCCGCGGCCACCGTTACCAGCGCGCCGCTTGTGACAGGCCAGTCTCCCCGGCAGCTCGACATTGTCACGGCACCTGCACTCTCGACCGGGCGTCCCACGTCGGGTATGGCGCGCATCCGACTGGATCTGTGGAAGGGCGATGCCGAGATCGCCTTCAAATACGACGCAGCGGAGGACGGCGGCCCGGCGGACAAGCCCGTGCAGATGAACCGGCGGCTGGTCTCGGCGTCACGGGTCAGCAGCGGTGAGCGGCGCCTGTACGGCAAGGTACGGGATCTGATCGCCGCGGCGCTGGAGAACAAGACGACGCAGAGCCGGTCAGAGATCGAACGCTTCGCGGAGTATGTCGGGAAGGTCTGGGCGGAACACGGTTACGCCGCGGTCTCCTTCGCCGACGGCAAGCTGCCGGCCGATCTCGGGCCTGCCACGCGACAGAACCGCTACCACTTGTTGTTGCTGCTGCGGGAGGCGGAGGGCGGCAACTATGAGCTGTTGCTCAGCCGCCACACCCCGCTAAAGCCGAGCGACATGGCGGAATGGGGCACGTTGCTGATGCCAGCCTTCAGTAACGTGCGGGACCTGATGGACCGTCTTCGGCTGGACGTCGTACGGCAGGTGAGCCAGGCGGAGGATCTTGAGCGTGCGGCCAGCGCGAAGCGCTTCGATGAAGCGGTAGAAGCCCTCCAGGACGGCGATGGGGGTCAGCAGGATGATATCTGGCAGGATAAGCTCCGCGAGATCGCAACAGATACGAAACGCAAGATCTCCCCTACCTCTGGAACCATCACCGACTACGAGTATCGGCTGGTTGTGCTGACCCCGTTTGTCCGTGACACGCGCGAAATCACGACGTTCGACGCGTCCCCTGAGACGCGGACCGAGCTGGCATTGGTCGAGTGGTTGACCGAACTGCCCAGCGTTCGCCTGCCCGGCGCACCTCTCGGAGGGCGTCAGGAGCTGCCGATGGAAGCGATCATGTCGGGTGGGGCGGGTCTGCGCTGGGATCCCACCGCTGACCCGGTGAATCCGGATGAGGCGAGCGAGGACGACGAGCGTCGCCGCCGTGCCTTCCCGCCCGGAGCAGTCTGGTTCCCCCTGCAGCAGGCCGGTGACGCGAGCCAGCCGTGGGAATTGGCGCCGTCGATCGTGGCCCGCAACGCCGACGTGATGCGCTGGGTAAGTGGGCAGCTCAGAGACCGGCTGGCCAAGGACGGCACTTATCCGCCCCATGTGGTCCTCGGTGCGATGCGGGAAAGCAGCGGATACGACCTGGCGGATGGCCCTTTCCCCTTCGACGGCGTTCCCTTCGCCGCAGACCCCACCACTGCGGCTTACGTCGACGCACGTACCCGGCCGCTGTCGGTCTCGACTACGGAGGCGATGGCACGGGTTGAGTTCATACATGACTTTGACCTGCGGGGACAGCGTCCGTATGCCGATCTCCAGATTCGCCGGGTGGTTCTGGTGCGCCGGGTCATTCCTGTCCCGAGTGGTCGGGAGCGCGACGTCATCTGTGTGTTCGACGCCTCCCAACCCCCGTCCGGTAAGGACCTCTCTTATTTCTTGACGATCCCCGAATCTGAACGGCTGGGGCTACTGCGACCGGCCCAGCGCTACGTCCTGCAAGCCGGTCTCGACCGGGCTGGCTGGGTAAATGACTACCTCTCCGAAAAGTGCATCGACCCGTGGGGCTTCCTGCGTGCGACCTACGGTGGTGCGGGTGAGCCGATCGCGCTCACTCCACCGATCATCGAACAGGTCACGGCAGGCGATGTGGACACCGATGACGGTCGTTACCGGGAGTTCGTGGTCTGCGACGGCAACCACCGTGTGGTGACGAAGGTATGGAACAGCGGTGAGGCGGCCGCGGCGATCGGTGTGGTAGGTGAGCCTCGCGAGCCCTACTACGCCCGGCCCTTCTCGCCGTACGAGTGGGACATGACTGCAGACAACCCGCTCGCGGTGACGCCGGACGTGCGCTTCAAGCACGCGCCGAGGAGCGTCCCGTGGGAAGGTCTGAGCGAACCCGCCCGGAAGGAGCTGCAGGCTATACCGCCGGAGCGGCGCTACCGCCGCTACTACCGGGATCTGAGCCTGGGGTTTGGCCCGATGGGTGGTCAGGGAGGCCGTTACGTCTGAACACGGTGGGGCCCTCGGCCGATCGGCTATTCTGTGCTCCATGGTGGAGTATCTGCCCGTCGAGCAGCGCAGCCCGTCGACCGAGTACCGGCAGGTGTTGGAGCGCATCCTCACCTCCGGTATCGAGGTACAGACCAGACAGGGCATCGCCGCACTCACGCTGATGCAACAGACGATGTCGTTTCCGCTGGCGCAGGGTTTCCCCGTCATCACCGAGCGCAGCATCAAGTCGTTCTGGCGTAAGGCCATCGGGGAGCTGTGTGCCTTCATCAACGGCGCCACGACCTTGAAGGAGCTCGAGGGATTTGGCTGCGACTGGTGGGGCCCCTGGACCACGCCGGCGAAGACTCTAAAGAAAGGCATCGAGCCGGGCAGCATCGGCCCAGGCTCCTACGGGGGTGCCTTCCACGACTTCCCAACCGTCGAAGGCCCGCCGTTCGATCAGTTTAAGCACCTGGTGGAGCAGCTACGCGAGCTGCCGGGTGACCGGACGCACTTCGTGTCTCCGTGGATCCCGCAGTACCAGGTGCGAGGTAAGGGCAAGCGCCCGCGAACTACGATCGCCCCCTGCCACGGTTGGGTACATGTGCGGGTGCTGAATGGCGGACTGCACCTGCACATGTTCCAGCGCTCCGGTGATGTTCCCGTCGGAGTGCCGGCGAACATCGTCCAGTACGCGGCCCTGACCCTGATGCTGGAGCACCTCACGGGCCTTCCTGCGGTGACCTATTACCACACCATCTCGGACGCTCATATCTATGTGGACCAGGTTCCGGCTGTGAAGCAGATGCTTGCCACCGAAAGGCTGCCGTTTCCCACGGTGCACCTGACCGAGGCCGGTAAGGCTGTGACGGAGATCCATGGCTTCCGCGCTGAGCACTTCGATTTGTCGGACTACTGGTCCAATCCCGCCATCAGGGAGATCCCGGTAGCGACCTGAGCCCGATCTGGTCGCGGGTCTCGACATAATCCCGAGCCCGCAACCGGCGATAATTGCAGGCGGTCTGCCACTTCACTCCTGGCTGACAAGGTCTACGCCACCAAGAAGATCCGCTCCTCGCTGCGGGTGCGAGGTATCTCCCTTCGGGTAGGGCTTGGTGCAGAGCGTAGTCGTCCCACCGGTGCTTCATCAGGACCTGATGGCCGGCAGTAGGATTGCCGACGATGAGTGTCCGACTGGTGGTGGCCGCAGTGGAGAACGGCGTCGTTGGTCGTGACGGCGGTCTGGTGTGACGGCTGCCCGCCGATCTTCGTCGGTTCGCCGCTCTGACCCGGGGGGGGGCACGTCGTGGTTATGGGGCATCTGACCCATGAGCCCATCCTCGGGCAACTTGGCCGACCGCTGGCCGATCGGCACTCGGTTGTCGTATCCAGCCGCGGACCCGGCCCACGGGATCACAGCATGGAGGTGGTGGCTACGCCTGTCGAGTCGGTGGAACGTGCTGATGTCGTCTCCGCCGGCCTCGGTACGCACTCCTGGTTCGTGATAAGCGGTGCCCGTCTGTACGTGGCACTCCTGCCGTACGTCGACGCGGTGGACCTTACTCGTGTGTGCGCTAATGTCGAGGGTGACGCCCGGGTGCCGATCGGCTGGCTCGACGGCTTCGTCATCATTTCCCGCGAGCCGGGCCATGACCAGGAGTCGAGCCTGTCGTACACGTTCCACCAACTGGCGCGTCGGACGTGAATTTGTACCATCTGGGGAATGCGCGAACTCCGGCACAGGCCGATCGGATGCGGCTGCTCGAGGAGTCCGGTACCTGTCTCTTCTGCCCGCCACAGATGGATCTCGAACCTGCGCGGGGCCTCGTCCTGGCCACTGAGCACTGGGTGGTCCGCCACAACGACTACGGCTACCGCGGCACCCGTCTGCACCTGATGGCCATCCCCCGCAGACATGTCATCGACCTGGTCGACCTACCAGATGACGCGTTGGCGGAGTTCTGGCGCGTCGTGCGCGACGTCCGGGACCGATACGGGCTGAGGTTCTACGGCCTGGGCGCCCGATGCGGGGACTGCGCGTACACCGGCGGCACGATCGCGCACGTGCATACCCACATTGTTGTAGGCGACGTGGAGGACCCGGCGCACGAGGCGGTGCGGCTGAAACTCAGCTCGCGCCCGCCGTCCTCGCCGTAGCGGTCATCCTGACGATGAACTGAGCGGCGCGGCGTCCGGCGCCGCTTCAGGCTGGACCGTGGATGCCGCACTGGTGTCCACGAAGACGAGCTCCACCCCGGCAGTCTGCATGACCTCATCACCACGCAGGACGGAATAGCCGCCCGCGAAGAAACACCGGGCAAAGCCCGCCTCGGCGATCAGCCGGGAACAGGCTGGGCAGGGAAAGGTCCCGACGTGGAGGTCCGCCCCCCGTAGGCTGAAGCCCTCCCTGGCTGCCCGGGTGATGATGGCGGCCTCCGCATGGATGGATGTGGTCCGCTCCATCTCGATTCCCCGGCGGAAGTCGTTGCGTGGGTCACCATCAATGTAGGGTGCGTATTCGCTGGGCAGATGACGGTTGTAGTCTACGGCTAGGATAGTGCCGTCTCGCACGGCGACCGCCCCGACCTGGCGCCACCAGTCCGAGCTGTGCTCCGCCGCTTCCGCTCCAATGCTCTGCATCTGCCGGGCGTAGTTGTCGTCGGTTACGAGGCCGTCCCATCTCGGTGGGATTCCGGCGCGGCTCCACTCGCGGTCCCATCGCAGGAAGGTGCGCTCGAACCTCACCTCGGCCTGGGTCGCCAGCTGGTAGGTGGCTACCAGCTGGCGCATCAGATCCTCGTCAGGGAGTATCAACACGCCAGGTGCGACGGCTTCGGCTAGCTCGTCCCGCTCCACTACCCGACCACGACTGATCAGACCGATCGTGCGTAGCCAGCCCAACACCTGTATCGGGTCCAGCGCCCGGATCTCTTTGCGGATCACAGGATAATCCTGACCGAAGCTACGGCCGACGACGAGGACCTCAACCTCCGGCAGGGCATGCCTGGCTAGGAAACTCTGGTATCCGGCGTGGATGACCGGTACATAGATCAGCAGCTGCGTCATCGCTCGCCAGCGACCTCCGAGACGATCTCACGCATGAAGGTCGGAAGACGCTCGGCGAAGACGGTGGCGATCTCGAAGTAGGTGGTACGCAGCCGAGCCGACGTGCTGACGGTGGCCATACGCCGGAGTACCTCGACGCGGCCACAGTAGTCGCGTTCTAGTTCTGCGATTTCCTGAGCGGAATAGGTATCCTCGGTCGCCACCAGCACGTCCGGGCGCACGGCCCGAGTCAGTGCCCATCGCTCATGCTCGGGATGCTTCAGCGTGACTAGCCCGACCCCGCGCTGATGGGTGACCATTCGGAGCCGCTCGAGCTCGGGCACGGCCGGACGCGTCCTACCCTTGCGTAGCCGAACCTTGGCATCGCTGTCTACGCCCACGACAAGGAAGTCGCCGAGCGAACGCGCAGCCTCCAGGTACATGGAGTGACCCTCGTGGATCACGTCGAATGATCCACTGGTCAAGACGATCTTCTTGTCGCCTCGCGCGCGGATGGCTGCGACGACTAGTTCGATCTCGTCCAAATCCTTGATGTACCGGCTACTGAAGTGCGACCTGTCTTCAGTGAGTAGCCCGATGAGATCGTCATACTCGTGCTTGCCGTTGGCACACCCAGCCTGAGTCCGCAAGCCGCGCTCCTTCCACCGGCGCAAAGACTACCCTGTGGCGGGCGTCCGATCATCCCGACATGCTGCAGGCGACGAGCCCTGGGCTTGTCGTATGACCTCCGAGTATCACTCATCGTGATTGCTGCTGGTGATCAGCGGTGGGCCAGCGTGCTGCAGTGACGTGGAATGACCTTCGGAAGATCGTGCTCTCGAGTCGAGTCTACGAATGTGGTGTACGGATCGCGATCGTCCGGCGACTCGCCGGAGTGGTGGTCCGTGACGTAAAGCGACCACCATGTGATCCTTTCCGGGAACGGCGAAGAGCTCGATGAGGAGAAACGCGATGGCCGTGCGTCCGACTATGACCGATACCGACGGGCCGGGCAAGGAACTGATGGCGGCGAGTCCGGATCTGTTGGGCTCGATGGTGAAGGCGTTCACGGAGGCGTAGATGAGCGCCGAGGCCGATGGGCTGTGTGGGGCGGAGTACGAGGAGGTATCCTCAGATCGGACGGATCGCCGGAATGGGTACCGGGTGCGGGAATGGGACACCAGCGCGGGGACGCTTGAGCTGGCGATTCCGAAGCTGCGGTCCGGGTCGTACTTCCCGGACTGGCTACTGGCCCGGCGACGACGCGCGGAACAGACACTGATCTCGGTCGTCGCCACGTCCTATCTGCTGGGCGTATCGACGCGGCGGGCCGACAGGCCCGTCGAACATCTCGACGTCGCAGGTCTCGAAGCCGGCAAAGCGTCTCGCTGCCCAGGCTGAGGCGTTCCGCTCCAGGCCGCTGGACGCCGGCCCGTATCGGTTCGTGCAGGCGGATGCGTTGACGATGAAGATCCGCGAGGACGGCGGATGATCGACGTTCACTGGCGGCTTCTTCTGTCCGCCGGGTCTGCACCCTTACGCGGAGCGGGCGGGTGCCCCAGTCCACGAGCGATCCGGGGAACATCCCGTCGGTGGACAGCAGCCATGATCGGCCAGTCCGCGAAGAAGCTGCCAGCAGCTGCCTGCTGGCGGTATCGTGCGTGCTCGCCGGTACAACTAGCATCGCCAGCAACAGACCGAGGGCGTCCACAACGAGGAACCGCTTATGGCCGTCGACCTTCTTGCCCATGTCGAACCCGCGGGTGGCCGCAGGCACAGTGTTAGGCGCCTTCGCCGACTTGGAGTCGATGATCCCCGCTGTCGGCGCGACCCCACGTCTTCCTGCTCACGGAGCCGGCCTCGTAACGCGTGTGGATACATTCCGGTCACACCCGTCTCGTGCCAGCGGGCGCAGCAGAAGTAGGCGTGGCGTCAGCCAGGGCGGATGGTCCGACGGCAACGCCCGTCACGCATACCCGGTCCGCACCACGTACAAGATCGCATTCACTAGGTCCCGGCGGTTGTGCTTCGACTCCGTGGTCGGTCGTCGCCATCGGTGACAGCAACGATCGACCAGCGCCCACCAGGAGGCAGCCGGACCGGACGGATACCGATGAGGACGAGTTCGAACATCCACTCACCCTCCCCCGCCACCTGCTCAACCAAGCCCACCCCTCGAGACCGCATACTCAGCGCACAACCCCCGGGCCTCACGCAATATTACCGATCAACGTTCTCGAAAACCTGCTGACGTCCACCACCAACCCTATCGGGCGGACCAGGTGCCGAGCGAGATGGGCCTGGCACCGCATAGCCGATGGACTAGCGCCAGGCGATCTGATTGAATGCCGTCATTTTTGTGTGTGAGAGCCAGAACCCGGGCCGGACCTATTACTTGGAGCGAGCGTGACCCGCAGACGTACAGGCAGCCCATCCAGATCATGGGGACTGGCCATAGGGAACCTGTCCTGGGGGCGACTGGCGGCCGGAGGTATCGTCGGATGCCTGGTCGGCGCGGCCCTTTACTGGGCCAGCCACCTGCGCGGACTCGGCCTGTTCCTGCTAGTCGGCGCGGCCGCAGGAGGTGCGGCAGCTGTATTCCTTCGCGTCTATGGCGGATCAATAGATTTGTCGGAAGTCAAGTTGGCGATCCCAAATTTTTCCGAGCTCAATTTCGTTGTCGCGCCAGACAATCGGCTGGTTGCCTGGAGAATATTTGTAGAGATGGTGACTCGTGTCTCGACGCAGCCGCTTCCGGACGACGCCGGAGATTTGAGGGAGGCTCTTACGTCGCTGTATCTTCTATTTCAGAGCGTGCGGGAAAACCTGCGGGAGGCCAGGCCGTCGCCGCGCCGAGACGCGGCCACGGTTGAGGAGTTGGGGGTGGCCCTACTGAATCTTGAACTGCGCCCATTCCTGTCCCGGTGGCACGTCGCCCTCAAGGAGTGGGAAGATAATCACCAGGGTGAGTCCGAGAGCGCCTGGGAGAGAAATCTTGAGTGCCGGGCCGAGCTTCGAGAACTACAGCAGCGCCTAGGTTACTATGTCGATGGTTTTGCTAAGCTCGCCGGGACTGTTCCGTTGATCCCTGAATCTGAATAACTCTGATAGCGCGATCCCCTTCTGCCGGTTGAATCAGCTTGAAGAATTAGAATGTTGAGACGGTGACATCATTATGGATGAGGCAAAGAATTCTGGTCATTGGCCTGAAAATTGCTGTGTCCCTGCATTTCTAGGTACTGCTGTTGGTATACTTTCCGGGAATTTGGGACTCTTGGATGACGAACAAGTTCGGCGCAGGCTGGCTCGGGTGACGGGCGTAACGGTCGGTCCGCACGATCCCAACCCCTGGGGCTTGCCCGTGGCTCACAATGTGGAAGATCTTGGTGTAAATCCACAATCAATTTCTGGTCCACTCGGGTCCATAGAAGCGGCAATGATGATCGGTCAAAATTTTCGGCTCGAAATCACGCCGCTAAACACGATCCCATTCCAGTTGTATGAGGATGCCCTGCTGGATATGTATCATGCGGGGGCTGTTGTGGGAATATCCTTTGATTATGCTGAACTGGCCCACTTTCAGGGGCGTGTGCTCTCGAGTGCGAATACGTTTTCGCATGCGCGACACGTAGTTCGACTTACACCTCATGGGGATAGTGAATTTGACTCTTCAACTGTCGCTTCTCGCGATTTCCGTGCAGACTATCCCGGTTCCCTCTGTGTTTTTGATGACTCTGGAGAAATGGGATCGCCGGGGGTATCTGTCAACTGGCTTCACCTGACGAGAGCATCGAGTCTTGTAGAAGGCGGCTACTGGTCGGTCTGGTCATCAATCTAATCTGCCTGCGGCGGTTCCAGCCCTCGGGGTCCGCGATGGTGGTGTAGAGGTCGCCGCGCTTGTAAGCGGTGTTGGGACCACCACCTGGTTTCCTTTGACGCCGTGCGGGCTAGGGCCTGTTCTGGGTTCGGATCATGGGGTTGGCAGGGTGCGTAGCCAGAGGATGGATCCGCGTAGGTGGAGTCCTGCGGTGTAGCTTTCGGGTGTCTTGTCGTAGCGGGTGGCCAGACCCCGCCATTCCTTGATCTTGTTGATGCCGCGTTCCACGGTGTTGCGGTCTTTGTAGAGCGTGGCGTCGTGGCTGACCGGGCGGCCTCCGGCGCTGCCGCGCTTCTTACGGTTGGCCCTCTGGTCGGCCTTCTCCGGGATCACCGCCCGGATCTTCCGTATGCGCAGGTGGGCGCGGTTGGCGCGGGAGGAGTACGCCTTGTCTCCGGCGACCGCGGCCGGCCGGGTCCTGGGGCGGCCGACCAGCCCACGCACCTTGATCTTCTTCAGGACCGGGATGAAACGCGGGCTGTCTCCGGCCTGTCCGGGGGTGAGGATGATGGACAGTGGGCGGCAGCGCCGGTCGGTCGCGAGGTGCACCTTGCTGGTCAGCCCGCCCCGGGAGCGTCCCAGTTCGGCGGCCTTCAGCCGGGCTTTGCGGCGTCGGCGTACCGCGCGGCGCCGTGCCCGTTCGGCTTCCTCTCCGTCCTCGGGTGCCTCGGTTACGGAGTCGTTTTGCCCGGTTTCCAAAGCCCCTTTTCCTGCCTCAGGGCTTTCTCCATGTCCTCCAGGAGATCCGGGTCGACCACCATGCCCGCCGCGTGGTGATGCGCACGGACGACGGTGGAGTCCACGCTGACCAGACTGAGATCGACATCGTCGCGGGCCGCCGCCTCGGTGATCATCGCGTCCATGAGGGTCTGGAAGACCCCGTCACGCGCCCACATACGGAACCGGTCGTAGATCGTCGACCAGGAGCCGTAGCTGTTCGGCACGTCCCGCCAGGGGCTTCCGGTACGGAACCTCCACATCACCGCGTTGAAGTAGCCGCGCAGGTCAGGGATCGGACCGGACGCCCCCAGCGGGAGGTACGGCTCGATCAACTCCCATTCACCATCGGTCAGATCACCACGCGTCATACCACTGTGCTACCAGCCGAAACACCCACACGAAGGACGAACACCCCGATTGTGATCCAGACTCGGAACAGGCCCTAGGTCCATTTTCGTGCGAGGAGGTCACGGTGCCACCGAAGCACGGTGGCGGGGGTGACGAAGAGCGAACCCCAGCGGGCCCGGGGTAGCAGCCGGGACAGGGCTGCGAGGATTACCCGATCCTTCGGTTCCAGGACCGGGCGGTTCACCTGCCGTCGCAGCACCGCCACCTGATGTCGCAGGACGAGGAGCTCCACGTCTTTCGCGGTGTCGCCACGCACGCGGAGCAACGTTAGTCCGAGAGCGTTGCGTGTCAGGGCGTAGAGCAGCGACCACACCATGACCATCCAGCCTGCCCGAGGCGGGCCCTGTCCGGCGGGTAAACGTGCAGGTCACCGCTCGAATCGGGGTTCTGGAGCCCCACAGGGGTCAACGACGGGCTGGCGCTGCCCGCCGTCCTGTTGCTGATCGCGGCGGCGGGACCGGCGGCGGAGTCCGCCGAGAACTCGCCTGCCCGCATCGCCGTCGAGCTGGTGAGCGGCCTGTTTCTCGGCCTTGCCGGTGGCGATCACCGCGCTGACCCGCCTGCCGCTGCTGGGGGCCGAGCGGGCGGTTCAACAGAGCCGTTTTCTTGACATTCCCGCTACGGCCGTGCGCGGGCCGGGCGGGGATCAGCTGGCAGGCGGGTTGACGACGGCCTGGAGGACGACGAACGCCGCGACGGCGAGGACGAGGTAGGCGAAGGATCCGCGTAGCCGCTCGGCGGGCACGCGCGTCGCGAATCGTCCGGCGGTCAGCGAGCCGATGACCGCGGCGGCGGTGAACGCGGCGGCGATGCGGTAGTCAAGCGTGGCCTCGCCGGCGTGGGCGGCGAACCCGGCGGCGGAGTTGATCACGATGACGACCAGTGAGGTGCCGACCGCGGCGGGCATGGGCAGGCCGAGGAGCAGGACGAGGGCGGGGATGAGGAGGAATCCGCCGCCGACGCCGAACAGGCCGGTGAGGAAGCCGACGGCGATGCCGGTGCCGATGGCTTTGGGGAGGCAGCCACGCCAGTTGACGCCGCCGTCGGGTAGGGAACAGTCGCCGCCGGCTTCGCCGTCGCCGCGCAGCATGCGGACCGCGGCGGCGCCCATGAGGGCGGCGAGGCCGATCAGGACGAGGCGGGGATCGAGCAGCTGGTTGAGGGCCGCGCCGCCGAACGCCGCCAGTGCTCCGGCTGTGCCGACGATCGCGGCGATGCGCCAGCGGATCTGGCGGGTGCGCAGGCGGGGCAGCAGCGCGGCGGCTGAGGAGATTCCCACGACCAGCAGCGATGTGGGTACGGCGGCTGTCACAGAGAGCCCGGCGCCGTAGATCAGGGCGGGGACGGCCAGGATGGAGCCGCCGCCGCCGAGTAGACCGAGCAGGATCCCGATCGCCGCGCCGAGGCCCAGGGCGGCGATCATGGTCGTGGGCTGGCCAGGGCGGCGATGACGCCGTCGACGTCGAGGCGGGGGCCGCGGTTGTAAGGCAGTCTGGCCAGCAGGCTGCCCATCGCGCAGGTGTTGGACAGGGCGGCGAAGGTCAGCCCGGCGCCGACGGCCGCCGCGGCCCACTTGGCCGCCGGGACCGCCACGCTGGTCAGGACCGCGCCCAGCACGAGGGAGCCGGCGACGAGACGGACCTGCCGTTCGAGGTCCCAGCGGTTCGTGCCGCCGCGCACCGGGGCGCCGGCGGCCTGCCACGCGCTGATGCCGCCGTCGAGGATCCGCAGGTTCGGCAGGCCTGCGGCGGCGAGGGCCTGTTCGGCCGCGGTGGCGCGTTGCCCGGAGCGGCAGACGAGCACGACCTGCTCGTCGAGGTGCGCGCGCAGTTCGTCGCGGTGCTCGCGCAGGATGTCGAGCGGCACGTTGTAGGAGCCGGGGATGTGCGCGGCCTCGAACTCGCCCGGGGTGCGCACATCGATCAGCCGTGGTGCGCTGGCCGTGGCGATGAGCTGTCGCAGCGTCGTGGCATCCAGGGTGGCCGGGGCGCGGCTGGTCACGAGGTCTCCTTGTCGTCGACGATGGTCAGGCCTGCGTGGGCGGCGTTGGCGTAGGCGTCGTCGAGGTGCACCACCTGGCGGCCGGCGCGTTGCAACAGGCTGCTCGCGGCGGCGGCGCGGTAGCCGGAGCCGCAGTGCACCCAGACGGTGCCGGCAGGCACCTCGTCGAGCCGGGCCGGCAGTTCGGGCAGCGGGAGGTGCACGGCGTCGTCGAGGTGGCCGGAGCGCCATTCGTTGCCCATCCGCACGTCGAGCACGGCGTCCGGCGCCGGCAGTCCGGGCGGGACGGTGCCGGCGCGGGCGGCGGCGAGGTCGACGAACGTGGCGGTGGTGAGCGCGGCGATGTGATGCTCCTCGCCTGCGGCCCAGCCATCGGGGCCGCCGGTGGCCGTGGCAGCGGGCCGGTCGATGCCGATGCGGGCGAGTTCGCGCTGGGCGTCGGCGACCTGCTGCTCGCTCTCGCCGAGCAGGGTGATCGGCGCGCCCCAGGGGGCCATCCAGCCCAGCCAGGTGGACATCGGCCCGTCCAGGCCGAAGCTCAGCGTGCCGGTAAGGTGCCGGTGAGCGAACGCCTTGCGTGAGCGCAGGTCGATCACCCACTCACCGGCGCCGATCCGTCCACGTAGTTCGGCGGGGTCGGCCCGGTGCGCCGGCGTGAGGTCGATCAGTGCGGCCCCGTCGACGTTGCGGGCGCCCATGTGCGCGTAGTACGCGGGGTAGGCGTCGAGCCCGGCCAGGATCTCGGTGACGAACGCGTCGGTCTCCAGCCGCAGCGCCGGGTTGACCTGCCGCTCCCGGCCGATCGTGGAAGCGGGGGCGTCGGACTGGGTGGCGGAGCAGAAGCTGCCGAACCCGTGGGTGGGCCAGACCTGCGCGCCGTCGGGCAGCAGGTCGGCGAGGCGGCGCACCGAGGCGTGCTGTTGTTCGGCCAGGGTGTGGGCGTGCCGCTGACCGAGCAGGTCGGTGCGGCCGGTGGTGCCGAACAGCAGCGACCCGCCGGTGAACACCCCCACCGGCCCGTCGGGACCGTCGAGGACGTAGGACAGGTGATGGAACGTGTGCCCGGGGGCGGCCACCACCCGCAGCCGCATCGAGTCCGACATCGCGACCTCGTCGCCGTCGGCGACCGGCGTCCGCTCGAAGCCCACCTCGTCCACGGCGGCGACCAGATACCGGGCGCCGGTCACCCGGGCCAGCGCGAGACCGCCGGAGACGTAGTCGTTGTGCAGGTGTGTCTCGGCCACATGCGTGATCCGCACCCCGAGGCGGCCCGCCAGGGCCAGGATCCGGTCGATGTCACGCTGCGGATCGACCACGACCGCGACCCGCCCGTCATGGGCCAGGTAGCTGCGGTCACCCAGCGACGAGGTCTCCACGACCTGGACATCAATCTCGACATCAACACCAGTCATCGCCTGCTCACTCTCCTTCTTGTCGTTCGTGTCGGCCGGTGTTCCGCCTGGTGAGCCACGTGGTCGAAGCGGTGGCTCACCAGGCCCTGCGTGCCTGGGACGGCGCCTGCCCGTCACCCGCCGACGACAGCGCGGACCCATCGGGTGGATCCCGACATCGTCGCCTTCCGGATTCCATATACCCGGGGGGGTATACCCGGGACATGGTGCGGTACCGCGAATCGACGGGCAGACCCCTCCGGTCGACGGGGTCTGCCCGGTCGGGTCAGGACAAGGCCATGAACAGCTTCTCCAGCTGCTCCTCGGTCAGCGGCGGCTGCTCCCCGCGCTCGCGCGCGGCCTGGCACTGGCGCATGCCCGTAGAGATGATCTTGAAGCCTGCCTTGTCCAGCGCCCGGGATACTGCCGCGAGCTGTGTCAGGACCCGCTCGCAGTCGTCGCCGTTTTCGATCATGCCGATCACGGCGCCCAGCTGACCGTGCGCGCGCTTCAACCGCGTCAGCGCGTCCGACAGGACCTTGGCGTTCATCTCCACGGTGCCCCACCTCCACGACCACTATACCCCGGGGGGTATAGGGAGCAAAGGGCTCGGGCCGTGCGGAGGTGCCCGCTGCCGCGGCCGGCGGTAGTCGGCGAAACGGTGGAACGACTCACGCGGGACGCGGGCGTGGCTCACCGGGACGCCGCGCCCGCGGCGGGCGGTGGTGAGATCGCGCTTGGCCACCAGGTAGATGTCGGTGAGCAGTAGCCGGTCGACGAAGAAGTACGGTGAGACATTGGTCAGGGATGGCCGTCCGCCAGCGGTCAGCCCCGCCAGCTCGGCCGGTGGCAACGCCCGGCCGAGCCCGCCGAGAAGAGCCGGGTCGGGGGTGAAGACCCGCTTCGTCCGCCAGCGCCTGGCCTCGAGGTCCACCTGGGTGAGCAGGCCTGGCCCGGCGATCATGAAGTCGACGGCGGTCGGCTGCGATGGCCCGCTGACGAAGACGTTCCCGGCCAGCCCGTCAACAACCACGAGATCGGCGGCGGCGAGCCCTACGCGGTACCGACCCTGCCGGGCCTGACCTACGACCCTGGCGCCCACGGCGGCACCACCAACATCGAGGTCGACCGGAACGGCACCCCGTCCGCGAATACGTCAGGTGGCCGGCACCCACAACAACTGTGCCGGCGGGATCACCCCGTGGGGGACCTGGCTGACCTGTGAGGAGACCGAGCAGCGCGCCGGCGGGGCGTTCCAGTTCGACCACGGGTACGTCTTCGAGGTCGATCCGGTGGACCGGGCCGCCAACCTGAACCCTGTACCGCTGAAGTTCCTCGGCCGGTTCGCCCACGAGGCCGTCGCCGTCGACCCGCGCACCTCGGCGATCTATGGCACCGAGGACGCCAACGACCCGCACGGGCTGTTCTTCCGCTGGGTGCCCCCGCAGGGGTTCCGCGGCGGCAAGCGCGCGCTGCGCACGCTCGCGGTCAGCCAGGGCGGCGCCACGGCGGGCACCCTGCAGGCGATGAGCGGCCGCAAGGGCTCACAGCACATCGCCGATCCGTACACCATGTCAGTGGACGCCACTCTGTGCGTACCGTCGTCGACGATCGCGAACAGGCGTGGTGCCTGGCCGGCGACGAACGCCGCGAGCCGTTCCCCCGGTCTCGGCGCGGTGGCGGGCGGTCGCGGGTCGGTGATCACGACGATTCCCGTGATCTGGCGCCAGGGCGTTCTGGCCGCGCGTCCGGGACGGTCTCGTGAACATCCCGGACACGCGGTGTTATCTTCGACCTTCGGATCAGCGTTGGGCCGTGATCGTGCCGTCCACTGAGCCTGCACCGGTGACTCCAGTCAGGCGGTCGACTGCGTTCCGCAGCGCTGCGGGGAACTCGGCCGCCCAGTCTCTGATGGCCTCACCGACCGCGGTAGCGGCCTCGCCCGCCTGCCCCCATCCGCGTGCGATCGCCCCACCGAGCTGGGTCAGCCAGGTGCCTACCCGGTTCATGAACGCCTGCCCGGAGTTCGCGACCCAGGGACCGACCAGGCCCTCCCAGGCACCGCTGCTGACCAGGGCACCTGCCAGCGCGACGCACAGGATGTCCCCCCAGGCGTCCGCGTCAAGCTTCTTGCCGTCGAGCTTGAAAGAGACCAGCCTGAAGAGGAAGGCGCCCAGGAATCCGGCAACCGACGCGCAGGCCGTCTTGGCCAGGACACTCGCAACCCCACCGGTCGAGGCGATCACACCGAGCATGCACGCAGTCCGGAACGCCAGGCCCAGTGCGTAGAAGCCGGCAGCCAGCAGCGTGCTCTGCCACCAGGTTGGCCTTGTCAGTGCCTCACCCGACGTGAAGGTGAGCTTCAGCCCCTTGTCCGTCAGGCTGAAGGAGCCGTCGAAGTCGTGCACCTGGGGTGTGCCGCCCGGGAGATCCAGCGGATAGGCGTTCAGGTGCTCCTGGATGGTGTCGCTCAGCTGTGGGTTACGTCCGTTGGCGTCGGCCACCCAGGATTTTGCCTGACCCCGGTCGAAGCCTTCGGGGAGCGGCGTGCTGAGCGTCACCTGATCCCCGGAGACCGCGACGCTGAATCCAGCCACCGAGCTGACCACGGCCTTCGCGATATCGTCTATCCCCGCGGCCGTCTGCGTCATCTGCGAGGACAACGTGCCCAGGGCGCTCTGGGCTGCCTGGGCCGCCGCGGCCTGCGCGGTCGTGGACTCCGTGGTTTCGGCTGCTTCGGCGGCCCGGGTCAATGTGCAGACCAGGGTCATCGCGAGCGTGATCGCGATTGAAACCGCTGACCACCTACGGTTTCTGACAGGCAAACCAGCGTGCTTGGCTCTGCTTCCGTCCACAATGCCTCCGGTTGAGCGGAACATGCCCGAATGTTCGTTTTTGCAGGCCAAGGAGATGTAACCGCAGAGCCGGTTTCGAGCGGTTTCCTTTACATGAACATCGGTCAAATTTCTGTGCTACCAACCGCTTTGTGGATTCCTAATGGATTTTAGAAACATCAGATTCTGCATGTGGATTTCCGCTGGATTTTCACGGAAATCCACAGGTGGCGCCGGCGAGTAGCGCCAGCTCCGCGCATGCCACCCCGGTGCCGCGGTCGTTGTGCGGGTGGACGGAGAGGATCACGGCCTCCCGCCGGTCCAGATTGCGGTGCATGTACTCGATCTGGTCGGCGTACACGTTCGGGGTGACGATCCCGGCCGTCGCCGGTTGGCGTGGTCGCCATCTCCTCGCAGCCGGCGCAGGACTGGCAGGACATGCTGCGCCGCGCCGAGGTCAGTGACGTCTACGAGGTCCGGATGCTCGTGGAGGTGCAAGGCAGCGCGGTTGGCCGCGCAGCGGCGGACCGGTGCGGACGTGGCCGCCCTACACAAGGCGCTGGAAGGTCGTCGGATCGCGGCGGCGGGTAAAGACGACACGGCCTTCGCCGACGCCGACATCGCCCTGCACACGGCTGTCGGCGACGCCGCGCACGCCGCCCTCGTCGACGCCGTAGCTGCCGGGGACGGCGAGCGGGCCGGCGACATCCTGCGCGCAGAACTGGACCAGACCCTGACCCTGCTTCGAGCACCGACGAGATGAAGGGAAGAGCAGCGGCCACCTGTGACGCGGTGGGGAAAATCCGTCGTCGTCCCGGAAATCCGGCGGCTGCGGAGACATCCCTACCGGCCGGCCCTCCTGGTAGCGTGGGCGTTGCAGACAATCTTCCTGTCGCGGTTATGCTCGTCGAGGTCGTGCGAAAATGCAGGTCAGCACAGCGTTTAGGCGTTTTGACCTGAAAAGCGGAAGGTCGGCGGTTCGACCCCGCCCCTGCCCACCACCCTCTGACTAGGCCTTTTGTCTCTCTATTGAGATCGACTAGAGCTGTTTAAAGATCGTTATGTAGCAACGACCGTCACCCCATGACGGCGGACGGTCCGGGGCGTGGCCCCGCTGACCTGCATAAATGCTCACACCTGGCCACACCTGACCGTCCGCCGCGACATATTGGGGCGTTGCTACACCGAGGGGTCCCGACGAGACGCGGGCTCACGGGAGCAGGGCAGAGCACGTGACTGAACCGCGACGATGGGCAGAAGCGAGGCGGCCGAGCGTCCGCTGCAGCGGCGGACGTTCCAAAGAGCACCGTCGCCGACCTCCCCGCCGAAGACCGATGCCCGGGAAGTGAGGTTCCGGACATCCGACACACATCGCCGTCCCGCGCTCTCGTGGGTGGTGTTCGTCCGCAGACGTATCCGGTCGGTGCGCCGGCGCTTCGGTCCAGCACGACCCGTCATGCTACGTCATGGAATATTCTGCCTTGTAATCGAACGGGGTTCGAGTCACCTCGTCGGCTCCACAGAAATGGGGGATACATAGCCGGATCGTGACGGAGTAGTCGATCTCTCCGACCATGCATCCCGATGCTCGACAAGGCCGCCAGTGCACTCGGCAGGAGAGTGAACAACTCATCCAGGGAGCGTTGGAGAACCTCTGCGCGAGCCGGACCGTAATCGCCATCGCGTACCGACTGTCGACCCTGCTGACCATGGACCGGATCGTGGTCCTCGACGGCGATCACATCGTTGAACAGGGCACACACGAGGACCTGCTTGCGCTGGGCGGGCGACCAGCGCCTGTGGTGCCGGTAGAGCGGCGGCCTGATCGGCTCCATCGACCCGGTCAGTTCCGGGCTGCCCGCCGAGACTGCTCCGAACCCGAAAAACAACACACAAAAAAGCTTCTCCCCGGAAACCGTGGTTTCCGGGGAGAAGCAATTTCTAGTAGCGGGGGCAGGATTTGAACCTGCGACCTCTGGGTTATGAGCCCAGCGAGCTACCGAGCTGCTCCACCCCGCGTCGGTATTTTTTACTATACAGGGGCACTGAGGTCAGATGTCAAACGAGCGGGCCGGCTAGTTTTTTCGGCCACCACGGGTCGGCCCGATACCCCGTGCCCCCTGTCCTGCTGCGCCTGGGTGCATCGCCACCTCGGCGCCCCTACCTATCGGCACCCGGCCTGCCCGCCGGCTGGTGGGACCTCTGGTGAGCCGGGCGGCGGCACGGCTGGTTCGCGAGGACGGCCAGGTGATCATCGTGCACTGCCTGCTCGCGGTCGGGGTCAACGGCGAGGGGCACCGGGAGATCCTCGGCCTCGACGTCGTGAGCAGCGAGGATGGGGCCGGCCGGTTGGCGTTCTTCCGAGGCCTGGTCGCCCGCGGCCTGTTGGGCATCCGCCTGGTGAGCTCCGATGCTCACCGCGGCCTGGTCAACGCGATCGGGTCAACGCTGCCCGGTGCCTCGTGGCAGCGCCGCCTACCTGCACCTCTACGGCCTGGTCCGGGACGAGGTTGAGCATGCGATCGACTCGTTCTTCGTCCTGCGCAAGAACGGGGAGAAGGCACTCGGCGAGTTCCGCACCCGCCGCCTCGTTCTAACCGCCTACGACGCGATGACCACAGGTGGCCTTCACCTCCCTGTTGGATCCCCAGCCCGGCCATGGTCCCCGCCATCCTGACAGGGGGCGCGCATGACCGACACCGGGAGACCGTCCACACTGCCGCGCAACAGTGACGCCGGAGGGAACATTAGATCCTCGAGGGCGAGGCGACGCCCTGTCGGGAGACCTAGAACAGCGTCGACTGCTGACTCGCGGGTAACTCGATGACCGTGTCCGGAGTTGGCCGACCGGGACTCTGGCGGAGACGGCCGTCCTTGCGAAGTTCTCGCAACGCCGTACCTACATGCTCAGGGCGAAAGACTGTGTTGAGCAGCGCGAAACGGCGGAGGTTCGCGACTGTCATCGGACCTGACTCGGCGATCACATTCATGATCGCGTTCTGGAGTGGGCGAGTTTCGGGTTCCATCCTGAGATCAAGGAGCTGCTGACCCGCGTCGCGCGGGTCGCCCTCGCGCCCTGTCGCCCGGCGGGCTGGGGCGAGCGGAAGCGCCGCGGCAGCGGCCGGAAACCCCCGCTGGTCGTCTCGTTGAGGTGTAGCAACGGATTAGCAACGCTGGCGAACCGGCACGTACGTCGGCGGCCTTCCGCACACGAAAACGTACGTCTACGGACGCTGGGATGGCGGTCAGTTCGGCCTGAGAAGCGGAAGGTCGGCGGTTCGACCCCGCCCCTGCCCACTCTTCCCCTGTCCTACCTGCGGTTTCGCCGCGTCGGTGGTCTGGCTTGACGGATGTGCAGTGTGCGGACAAAGCCAAACTTTGGCCTGGTCCGTGCCCTGTCCGGGCGACTGGCGCGTGAGGGCATCCGCCTTGGCGCAGTTTGCCCCGGGCTTGTCGACACGCCGTTGACGGCGGGAGCTCGCACCCACTTCCAGGCCGCCGGTGTTCTGATGCTCTCCGCCGACGAGGTCGCCGCCGCCGTCGACACTCTTCGCACCGGGGAGGCGGGAACCGAGCTCGTCCTCACGCCTGGCCACGGCCCGGCTCGCTATGTCCCAACGCCGCTGCGTTGATGCCGCTGCGTTGACGCCGGTCGGTCCCGCCGAGGTGCCGGCCGGCGCGGATGGACTCCGAGGACGTCAGGCCGTCCAGGCCGGCGGCCCCACGGGTCGCCGGCCTGAACGCCGCACCGGCGATGTCCACTCCGAAACGGCCGTACCTCGATCCTGTCCGGCTCGCCCGGACCTGATCAGGCGGAGGCAACCTCGTGGAGCGCGTCGGCGACCGCCCGCGGCTCGGTGATCATGAGGTCGTGGCCGGTGTCGACGGCCCAGAGACGGCCGGCCGCGCGCGCCTTCTCCATGAGCTCCGCGTCGCGGGTGGCGAGGGTGGAGGTACAGACGATGTGGTACTGCGGGATCGCCCAGAGCGCCGCCTCGTTGGCGAGCGTCAGCGGCTGCTCGAAGCACCGCCACGGGTGGCCGGTCAGGCGATCGTCCATCCAGGCGAGGTCGGCCGGGTCGGTCACGCCGTAGAAGGCCCCCGCACCCGGGGCCGGCAGGAGGACCAGCTCGACACCGTCGACAACCTGGCCGTGTGGCCGGGTCACCGTGATGATCGGCCCGGCGACATCGACGAGCGACTGGCCGTTCACGGGGTTCGCCGCGTCGAGGTAGACGATGCGGCCCACCCGGTCGGCAGCCCGGTCGGCGACACCGGTGATGACCATTCCGCCGTAGCTGTGCCCGACCAGGATCACGTCACGCAGGTCCTCGTAGTGCAGCACCGCCACGACGTCCTGGATGTGTAAGTCGAGGTCGACCTTCGGGCTCGCCAGGTGCGCGCGCTCTCCCACTCCGGTGAGTGTGGGCGCGTAGACCTCGTGCCCGGCAGCCCGCAGTAAACGGCCTACCGGCTGGTAGCACCAGCCGCCATGCCCGCCACCATGCACCAGGACGTACGTCGCCATGCGAGTTCTCCTTCGCCATGACGGCACAGCCGACCCGTCCCGCGGGTCCGCGAGCCGCCCCTGATCGTGTAGACCGTGTAGATATCCCAGATATCCGGATAACCAGGATATCGTAGGTGATGTCTTGAGCAAGGACTGTCGGCGAACGAGGGGAGGAGCCAGGTGCCCGCATCCCGGCCAGGCGATGCAGTCCTCCGTGTGGTGCTTGAGCTGCTCGAGTCCGGCGGCCATGACGCCGTCCAGATCCGTGAGGTGGTCCGCCGCGCACACGTCTCGCCGCTGACGATCTACAAGCTGTTTCCCAGTCGGGACGAGCTCGTCGTGGCCGCGCTGCAGCAGTGGCTGACGGTCAACAGCTGTGCACCGGTGTCGCCACCAGCCCCCGGCGAATCCCTCTACGACGGCCTGATGCGGGTGTTCCGGCACGTCTTCGAGCCGTGGGAACGCAGCCCGCGCATCCTCGAGGCCTACCACCGGGCGCGGAACGGGCCGGGCGGACGAAAGCTCGACCAGCAGGCCATGGGCGCCATCGAACCTGTTGCGCGCGCCATCCTGGTCGGCGGTGACCCCGACTACATTGACGACATCGGGCTCATCCTCACGAACATGGCCTACGCCGTGGTGGGCCAGTTCGCGAACGGCGAGCTCGACATCACCGCCATTCTCCCGACACTTGAGCGGGCCGTCTTCCGCCTCACCACAAACAACGAGCCCGCTGCGGCCGCGGCACAGACGCGACGGACGCGGCCCGACAGGTACCCCACACCGCCCGCACAGCTCGACCGGCAGGACGCGACCGGCCCGGGCAAGTCACAGCGTTGACGATCCTCGAAGCGGTGGCGGACCGGCCGCCAGCCGATGAACATCGAACTACCTTCTCGGCTGACTGATCTGATCGGAGCGGAGATGACCGATCTTCGACCTGTCCTGCACGTCCCGGCACGTGATGTTCCGGTTCCGACATCGGTGAGCGCCGAGGCGCAGGCGGTCCTCGCGATGCCCCCGATGCAGTCTCCTGGGTACCCGCCATTAGATGATCTTGATGGATGGCGAACACTGATCGCCGATCACGACCGGACGATCGGCGCCACGCTCTCAGCGCGGGCAGCCGACGCGCCGGTCCGGACAGAGGAACTCGACCTCGGCCCGTTCCGTGTCCACGACATCACGCCGATCGACCTGTCGACAGACGACGACCGCGTCTATCTCGACATTCACGGCGGTGCCTTCATCTACGGAGCTGGTGAAGCCTGCCGCGCCATGGCGGTCGGCACCGCCACACGCGCTGGCATCCGCGTCTGGGCCGTCGACTACCGGATGCCTCCCGACCATCCGTTCCCTGCGGCACTCGACGACTGCCTTGCCACCTACCGCGCATTGCTGGAGGAATGCCAACCGGAGCGCATCGTCGTCGGCGGATCGTCGGCGGGTGGTAACCTCGCCGCCGCACTCATCCTGCGAGCGCGGGACGAAGGCCTCCCACTACCTGCCGGCGCGGTGCTGAAAACGCCGGTCGTGGACCTCACCGAGTCCGGTGATTCAATCCAGACGAACCTGGGGCTCGACCCACTCCTCCCGCGAAGGTCGATGCCCGCCTTCCTCCTGTACGCGGCAGGTCATGATCTTAAGAACCCCTATGTATCGCCGTTGTTCGGCGACTTCACCAAGGGGTTTGTGTCAACGATTCTCACGACAGGCACGCGTGACCTGCTCCTGTCGGACTCCGTGCGTATGCACCGGGCGCTTCGCGCAGCCGGCGTCGACGCGCACCTTCACGTCACCGAAGCAGGCGGTCATGGCGGGTTCTTCGGCATGGCCCCCGAGGACGATGCGATTCAGCGGGAGATACGCCAGTTCGTCGACTCCAGCACGGGGTGGAGGTCAAAATTTTGATTGGCGGTCTGTTCCTCCAGGATCGATCAGGACGTGTGCTGTACTGAACGAAATAAGGTGCACCTCACGAATTCCGAGTCGCCGTCGGTCAGTCTCACGGTGTCGGCGTCTGACGGCTGTAATTGCCGACCGGCGAGTTCGCCGGCTACGCCATGAGGAAGATGTCCATGGCACTGGTGAGATGTCCTCGGCGGACTTGGTCAGGTAAGCCGGCCCTGCGGCGCGCAGGGCCGCGAACTGGCCAGCGGATAGCGCGTCGAGAAGGTGGCCGAAGTCGGCTGATCTCAGTGCGGCCGTGAGACAGCACCCGGTCTGGTGCTGGGTCCCTCGAAGGACGACCTCACCCGCTACCGCGACACCAAGGCCCGGAGGAACTACTCCGGCACCAGCCCGACCACCCGCGCCTCCGGGAAGAAGACGGTCATGCAGGCCCGCTATGCGACCAACTACCGCCTCGCTGACCGCCGTGCACCGGCAGGCCTTCTGGCGGTGATTCTCGGGTGGCGATATCGCCACCCGAGAATCACCGCTTCAACCATGACGGATTGGCGAATCTGTCGGTGGCGAAAGTTACCCCGAATAGATCGCAGGGAGATCGCCCCGCTGCAGGCTAAACTGTCGACAGGACAGATACCGGCACACCGGGTGGGGAATATAGATCGACCAGGTCGCTGTCTGTCAGTTCTGGATCGCGCAGAACTGTATGGAACGGCACTCGTCGTTCGTCAATAGGCCAGCCGCGCGACCCCGGAGCAGTCCATGCTTTACCTGCGGACGAGAGTACGCCGAGGAGAACCTCGAGCGAGTGCTGTTGCCGTGACAGAAGTTGGGAACTGTGGGAGATTTCCAGGACGTAGGCCTCGGCTGGTGCCCAACTCGGGTCGGTGAGACATTCGTACATGGCGTCCCAGTTGCGACCGTAATAACCGGGGAAGTCCCACTTCTCGCTGAATTCGTCATGCATGTCCGACTCGGTGCTCATGTAAATGCCGTTTATGCTCACCAGTCGTACATCACTGCCCGGCTGGTCGGCATCTTCGAGAGGCGCGGGTACTTCTCCGCAGAGAATCCAAGGGGGTTGTGGTGAAAGAAGTATGTGAGGTAGCCGGCTATGGGGCACTTTTGCCTGCCTAATCCGCGTGAAGTACTTGTAATGATCGCCAGTATACTAATTGGAAACCAGGCTGCTGGAATGTTGATATAGGTCGGGTCCGGATCTCGGAAGAAGCCTCAGATGATTTCCGGGGTGGCCGGCAGTCGAGCGAATGCCTTCTTGGCGCCGTCGTGTAGTTCGGCGGCGGACTTGTGTGCGCTGTGGTCGTCGACGATGAGGAAAATGGTGCCGTCGATGTCGTGGAGGAGCTGCTTGCAGAATTCGATGAACGTCGCGGACGTGGTCGTACCGTCCAGATGTCGGCTTGGGGTGGCGAAGCGTCGTGCGATGCCGTCGAGGACGGTGCCGAGGCCGGTGGTGAAGGTGGTGCCATCGCGGTCAGGTGCGCGGGCGCGGAGAGCGTGGGCGAGGTGGGGTAAGACGGCGGGGTCGACGGTCCAGGCGGCTGCGGGGTCGAGCTTGAGTGGGGCGACGGCGGCGATGAGCTGTTCGGCGTGGCGGAGCGCGTTTGGTCCGAGGGGGCCGGGGCGGGTGGATGCCTGTGGCGTCCAGGGCCGACAGACGCCGCCCGCGGGGCTGCCCACGGCCAACCTTCGCTCTGTCTACGATCTTTTGTAGTAGATCCTGCTTTGGTGCCGGGTCGCGGACGCTGCCGGGTGTTCCGATGGGCCTGCTTCGCCACGGTTCCCCCGCGCCGTGGATGCTCACCGCTGACCCGGGTGTCTACTACGTCATGTAGTGGTTTACCGTCTGGTTCGGCAACTGACGTCGGACCGCATGCCGGATCCCGCCCGGTCTCGCTGCTCGTTTCGACACGCGGCCCGGGCGGGGCTCCGCGCTCGGCTGGCGATCTTTCGAGCATCCTCGTCCACTCTCGCGGGAGGCTGCGTGAATCTCGCAACTGTTCTGGTGACCGGCCTGTTCGCGGGTGGTGTGTCCTGCGCCGCGGTGCAGGGCGGCCTGCTGACCGGCCTGATCACCCGGCAGCGTGCGGCAGCGGCGGGGGCAGCCGAGCCGTCCCGTCCCGCGCCTGGGCGTGGTCGCCATTCGGCCCGCCATGCCGTCCGCCGGGATCGGGCCCGTTCCGGGATCCGGTCGGTGCAGGCCGTACGGGAACCGGACTGGCGTGCTCAGCTCGGTGACGACCTCGCGCCGGTCGGCGGGTTCCTGGCCGGGAAGCTTGTCTCGCACGTCCTGCTCGGGGCGTTGCTGGGCGCCGTGGGCGGCGCGGTGGAGCTTTCGGTCGATGCGCGCACCTGGCTGCAGATCGGCGCCGGCCTGCTGATCATCGTGTTCGGTCTCGCCCAGCTGGGCGTGCCGGGGTTCCGCGGCGTCGTCGTCGAGCCGCCGGCCTCGTGGATGAGGGTCGTCCGCAGGCGTGCCCGTTCCCAGGCGGCGCTGGCACCGGCGCTGCTCGGTCTGGCCACCGTGCTCATTCCGTGCGGCGTGACGCTGTCGGTGGAGGCGCTCGCGCTCGCGTCCGGGTCCGCGCTGGCGGGTGCGGCGACGATGGGGGTGTTCGTGCTCGGCACCGGCCCGTTGTTCGCCGTTCTCGGCTACGCCGCCCGCAGGGCCGCGACCGCGTGGCGCAGCAGGCTGGCCGCGGTCACCGGGCTGGTCGTGCTGGCGATGGGGCTCTACACCCTCAACGGCGGCCTGCAGCTCGCCGGTTCGCCGCTGGCCGCCAACCGGCTCGCCGAGGCCGTCGGGCTCTCCCGGGTGCCGGTCGACACGTCGGCCGCGTC
Source organism: Frankia sp. Hr75.2 (assembly GCF_949319125.1). Taxonomy (NCBI): domain Bacteria; kingdom Bacillati; phylum Actinomycetota; class Actinomycetes; order Frankiales; family Frankiaceae; genus Frankia; species Frankia sp. Hr75.2. The sequence continues at coordinate 59,733 of NZ_CASGGV010000266.1, forward strand.
GACGGTGGACGGGCGCCAGACCGTGAAGATCACGGCTGATGCCGACTCCTACAGCCCCGGCAACGTCCAGGTGCAGGCAGGTGTGCCCACGACGCTGGTGGTGCACTCGGACAACGCGCAGGGCTGCATCCGGTCGTTTGTCATCCCGGACCGCGACGTCGAGAAGGTCCTGCCGGTCGAGGGCGACACGACGATCGATCTGGGGGCGCTGAAACCCGGGAAGCTGCGCTACGCGTGCGGCATGGGGATGTTCACCGGGGTCATCACCGTCGTCTGACGAGCAGATTGCCTTCGGCTGTACAAGGAGAACGGAGTACCCGACAGTGCCCGCCACCACACACACGTTCCGCGTCGAAGGAATGCACTGTGCCAGCTGTTCGCTGCTCATCGACGACGCTCTGGAGGACCTACCGGGCGTTCGCAGCACCCGGACCACTCTGAAACAGGGACGCACCACGGTCGAGCTGGACCTGAGCCGGAACAGCCCGCGGGACGTGGTCAGAGTGATCGAAGAACTCGGCTACAGGGCCTCGCCGCTGCCGTGACGGACCGGCCAGAACCTGTCGGGCAGGCTGACCGGCCCCGGTCCAGGATCGTCCGCTGCCATGACGTCTACCACCAGGAGGCCGGCATGACTGTGCTGTCCTGCGCGACCGGGTGAGCCGGGCAGTGGACGGTCCACCGACCACGCCGCTCGTTATCCGCCGGGCGGCGTTCCACGAGCCATCCAGGCCCGTTCCCGACTCGTCCCTGTTCCAGGCCGAAGCCGAGGGACGGAGACATGCGGGAGGCCGGCGGAGAGCCGAGACCCGGATCATGGCCGACATCGGGGCGCGCAGAATCGTGGCGGCGTTCGCCTCGCTCGGCGCGGCCGCGACTCATGCCGCTGTCGCGCCGAGCCATTTCACCTCCTGGCCGTTGTCGGGCGTTTTCTTCTTCGCGACCGCGGTCTTCCAGGCGGGCTGGGCCCTCGCCGTGATGCGGAGCGCCGGCCGACGGACGGTGGCGACGGGCCTGCTGGTCAACGCGGGGGTGATCCTGGTGTGGGTCCTCAGCCGGACCGCGGGTTTCCCCGTCGGTCCCCATGCCGGTATGCCCGAACAGGTCGACAGGGTCGACCTCACCGCGGTGGCCTTTCAGACGGCGGTCTGCGTCCTCGCTCTGTGGTCCCTCCGGGCGCGGCACGCGCGTGGGTTCCGTTCCTCGCTCAGCGCGGCTGCCGTGATCGGTGCCGTCGGCGCCGGGGTCACCGGCTTCACCCTGCCCGCGGTCGAACTCGCCGGGTCACACGGTCACGGTGACAGCCACGGCCACGAGATGACAGACGAGTCCGCTCCCCACTCTCACAGTTCGGACGATGATCCCCCGGAGCTCCCACACGACAGCGTGGGTGGGACGACCGGACCGTCGCCCGCGGCAGGCGAAACCCGTGAGCAGGAGCCGCCGTCCCAGCCCGCTCCCAACCACCCCCACCCCCCGGGTACCGCACCTCACGACGACTGAGCATCCCGACGTCCCCGGCTCCACATCCAGCCGCACGCACTGTCTGACCGGGGCGACGGCGGTCGCACCCCGGGCTTCCCACGAGGTACCCCCATGGGGTACCTTGCTCGACGCAGAATACCCCCCATGGGTATATCGCGAAGGGATGGTGAGGGCGGCCGTCGGCGTCGCGCCCTGTCGAGTCCTGACGCGATGCCCAGGGCCCCCGAGAGAGGAGCTCCTGATGAGCGAGACCACCTACACCGTGACTGGCATGACCTGCGGGCACTGCGTCGCCTCGGTCACCGAGGAGGTCGGCGACATCCAGGGCGTGACGAACGTGGCGGTGGACCTGAGCTCCGGCGCGGTCACCGTCACCAGCGACCGGCAGGTCGACCCGGCCGAGGTCCGTGCCGCGGTAGAAGAGGCCGGCTACCGGCTCGCCGGGCTGAGGCCGGCGCCCGAAGGAGCTGGTGTGAGGTGAACGCGGCGGTGAAGCTGTCCGCCTTTGGCGCGGCACTCGCCCTGCTCGTCGCAGGGGCTTACGGCGTCGGCATGGCTGTCGGCCCTCCGACCACGGTCGATGCGGGCGTCGACGATGCCTCCGAGGCCACGGCCTCCGAGGCCACGGCCTCCGAGGTCAGGGCCGCCGTCCCGGAACAGCCGGGCGGGCTGGCATCCAGCGCGGGCGGCTACACCTTCACACCCACTGATTCGAGCTTGACCCCTGGGGCCCGCGAGGACTTCACCTTCCGGATCGTCGGGCCGAACGGAGCTCCCGTCACGGCGTTCGACGTCAGGCACGACAAGCGGATGCACCTGATCCTGGTGCGCCGCGACGGCACCGGGTTCCAGCATGTACATCCGGGCATGACGCCCGAGGGGACCTGGTCGGTCCCGCTCAGCGTGCCCGCCGCCGGCTCCTACCGGGCGTTCGCGGACTTCGCTCCCACCGGCGCGGCGGCCACCACGCTGGGTGTCGACCTGGCCGCCCCCGGTCTGTTCGAGCCGGTCATGCACGTGCCGACCCGCACCGCGGCAGTGGACGGGTATGAGGTGACGCTCGCCGGCGACCTCGTCAGCGGGCGGGCCTCGCCGCTCACCCTGACGGTGCGCCGGGACGGGCGGCCGGTGACGGACCTGGAGCCCTATCTCGGCGCCTACGGGCACCTGGTCGCGCTGCGCGAGGGCGACCTGGCCTACCTGCACGTACATCCCGACGGCGGACCCGGTGAGGGGCCGGCAGGCCCGGACGTCCCGTTCGTCGCCGAGGTGCCCAGCGCGGGCGGCTACCGGCTGTTCCTGGACTTCCAGCACGACGGGGTCGTCCGTACCGTCGAGTTCACCGTGCCCACCGAGCAGGCCGAGCAGGCCGAACCGGCCGCCCGGGACGTCACCGTCACCCCGCCGCCGGCCGGCCATGACGGCGCCGGCCACAGCCACTGACCGGGAGAGGAAGGCTGGCATGAGTGTCACGACGACGAACACGTCCGGCGTCGCGGTCACCGAGATCGAGCTTGCGATCGGCGGGATGACCTGCGCGTCCTGCGCGAACCGGGTCGAGCGCAGACTCAACAGGATCGATGGTGTCACCGCCACGGTCAACTACGCCACAGAGAAGGCCCGGGTGAACGCCCCGGGCGGCGTCGATCCGGCCGTGCTGGTGGCCCAGGTCGAGGCGGCCGGCTACACCGCCGAACTGCCCCGGCCGCAGACGGCGGAGCCGGCGGCCGGCGTCCCCGACGCCGAGCCGGACCCGACCCGCCCGCTGCGCCGGCGTCTGGTCGCCAGCGCCGTGCTGGCGGTTCCGGTGATCGCGATGGCGATGGTCCCGGCGCTGCAGTTCACGAACTGGCAGTGGTTCTCGCTGGCTCTGGCGGGCCCCGTCGTGACCTGGGCCGCGTGGCCGTTCCACCGGGCAGCCTGGACCAATCTTCGACACGGCGCGGCGACGATGGACACCCTGATCTCGATCGGTGTCGGCGCCGCGTTCCTGTGGTCGCTGTACGCGCTGCAGTTCGGCACCGCCGGGATGCCGGGGATGGTGCACCCGTTCGAGCTGACCATCGCCCGTGGGGACGGGCTGGGCAACATCTACCTGGAGGTCGCCGCCGGAGTCACCACCTTCATCCTCGCCGGCCGGTACTTCGAGGCGCGTGCGAAGCGGCGGGCCGGCGCGGCGCTGCAGGCGCTGCTCGAACTCGGTGCCAAGGACGCCGCGGTCCTGCGCGACGGTACCGAGGTGCGGATCCCGATCGACCAGCTGGCCGTCGGCGACCGGTTCGTCGTCCGGCCCGGCGAACGAATCGCCACCGACGGCACGGTCGAAGAAGGCTCGTCCGCCGTCGACGCCTCGATGCTGACCGGCGAGTCCGTCCCGGTCGAGGTGGCACCGGGCGACGCGGTGACCGGCTCGACGGTGAACGCCGGCGGGCGGCTGGTCGTGCGCGCCATCCGGGTCGGCGCCGACACACAGCTGGCCCAGATGGCGAAGCTCGTCGAGGACGCCCAGAACGGCAAGGCCGCCGCGCAGCGGCTCGCCGACCGGATCTCCGGTGTGTTCGTGCCGGTCGTCATCGCCCTGGCCGCGGCCACCCTGGCCTTCTGGCTCGGGGCGGGGGCGGGCGCGGCGGCGGCGTTCACCGCCGCGGTCGCCGTCCTCATCATCGCCTGCCCGTGCGCGCTCGGGCTGGCCACCCCGACGGCGCTGCTGGTCGGCACGGGGCGGGGCGCGCAGCTCGGCATCCTGATCAAGGGTCCCGAGATACTCGAATCCACCCGCCGGGTCGACACGATCGTGCTCGACAAGACCGGCACGGTCACGACCGGCCGTATGAGCCTTGTCGAGATCCACACCGCCGCCGACGTGGCCGAGACCGAGGCGCTGCGGCTGGCCGGCGCGTTGGAGAACGCCTCCGAGCACCCCATCGCGGCCGCGATCGTGCGGGCGGCCCGCGACCAGGTCGGCGACCTGCCTGATGTCGACCAGTTCAGCAACGTCGAAGGACTCGGCGTCCACGGCGTCGTCGACGGGCATGCCGTACTCGTCGGGCGTTCGGCGTTCCTGGCGGACTGGAGCCTGCCGCTGCCGCCGGACCTCGTCGCGGCCAGGGACGCCGCCGAGGCGGGTGGCCGGACCGCCGTCGGCGTCGCCTGGGACGGCGAGGCCCGCGCCGTGCTCGTCGTCGCGGACGTCGTGAAACCGACCTCGGCGCAGGCCGTCGCCCAGCTACGTGGGCTGGGGCTGACCCCGGTACTGCTCACCGGCGACAACACGGCCGCCGCCCGCGCTGTCGCGGCGGAGGTCGGCATCGACGTCGGCCCCGACACCGTCATCGCGGAGGTGCTGCCAGCGGGCAAGGTCGACGTGGTCAGGCGCCTGCAGTCCGAGGGCAAGGTCGTCGCGATGGTGGGCGACGGGGTCAACGACGCCCCCGCGCTCGCGCAGGCCGACCTCGGTCTGGCCATGGGTACCGGCACCGACGTCGCGATCGAAGCCAGCGACCTCACTCTGGTACGCGGCGACCTGCGGGCCGCGGTCGACGCGATCCGGCTGTCCCGCAGGACCCTGGCGACGATCAAAGGAAACCTGTTCTGGGCGTTCGCCTACAACCTCGCGGCGCTGCCCCTGGCCGCGGCTGGCCTGCTGAATCCCATGATCGCGGGTGCGTCGATGGCGTTCAGCTCCGTGTTCGTCGTCGCCAACAGCCTGCGGCTGCGACGGTTCGCCGCACAGGGCGACACGAGAGGCATCTGATCGAGTCGGATGCCCCGGCGCTGGCGGCGAGTCGGTCCCCGTCCCACGGAGAAGGCGGTCATGCGCAGTGGTCTGTCAGGTCGCTCAACGCCGGGATGGTCGTCACCAGCAGGGGGAGAGCCAGCAGCAGGCCGACGAGCAGCACGCGGCCCAGGACCGTGGAGCGAGACAGCGGCGGACGGTCGGCCATGAGACGGATCACCCGCTGGTGTACCGCGGTGTTCGCCATCCCCAGCAGAGGACTGGGAGGAGCGGCGAGCCGCAGCACGGCCTGGGCAACCACGCGTGGGGTGCTGCGGCGCGCCGCGCTGTCGTCGGCGGCGAGTTCGACGAGTCGGCGTAGTTCCTCGTGGCCGACGGCGAACAGCGGCACAGTCGGGAACGCGCGGGCGAGCACGGCTGCCGCCGTGAGGATCAGATGGTGCCTGCCCGTCAGATGAGCGCGTTCGTGGGCGATCACGGCGTCGAGTTCCGCGGGCTGGAGGACACGCAGCGCCCCGCGGGTGACCACGACGGTGCCTCCCTTGCCGGGCAGGCAGAACGCCCCGCGTCTCGTGTGATCCAGGACGTAGATCCCCAGCCGGGGATGGAACCGTCCCAGAAGCCGGACGTCGTGCCGGTGCCGGGCCTGGTCCGCCCACCGGGCATGCGTGACCGCGACACCGACCTGCACGAGCCGGAGCAGCCCCAGCCCGACCAGGCCCAGCCCGACCAGCCGCGGCGCTGTCCACGGCGGAAGGACGGGGAAGGCGTGCTCGGTCCACCCGCACCACTGCACGAGCAGCACCACGATGTCGCCGATCGAGTGCAGGGGCACGACGAGCAGCGCACCGGTCAGCACCGCCATGGACACGACCGACACCGTTCCCGCCAACCAGGTGGCGACCGCGAGCCGCGGGGTGCGCGACGTCCACGACATGCCACGAAGACAACGCGGAAGGCCCCACGCGACAGCAACCATGTAAAGGATCAGAATCCCGAAAATCATCGTCGCGCAGGGCCCTCGCCGTCATCGCCACGGTTGCCGGCATGCCAGCGCACCGCCTCCCGCAACGTCTCGTACTCGCCGGGATCCATCGCCTCCACGAAGTGGAGCAGCGCCAGACCACGATCGTCAGCCTCCGCGAGCACGGAGCGCATCATCCGTGCCGTGTGCGCGCTGCGGCTCAGGACGGGCTGGTAGTGGTAGGACCGGCCGGAGCGCTCCCGGGTCAGCCAGCCCTTGCGGTACAGCCGGTCCATGACGGTCATGACCGTGGTGTAGGCCAGCACGCGGGTCGGACTGAGCAGTTCCCGGACGTCGCGGACCGCCACCGGACCTCGCGCGGACCACACCCGATCCATGATCGCGGCTTCCAGGTCAGTCAACTGCTCCACACGTTTCCCTTCGACACACTCGCCCGTATGCCATCACAGCTCTCGCTGACGCGGGCGCGGTCCTACCCGGGGCGGGCCGACCAGGCGGCTGCCGGAGACGAATGTGTACCGAGATGGCCTGTGTGTACCGAGATGGCCTGCCGGTTGGCCGGACGCGCTGGGGCGAACGTCCCCTGCGCTCCCACGGCGGAGGGCGCACGCTTTGAGGGGCAGGGGCAGGGGCAGGGGCGCGGTGCGGGTCTTACCGCATTGCTGTCACCCCGCCGCTCCGGGAGGTAACTGCGTGATGATGTACTGGAATGATCATGATATCAGTGGTTGGGGCTGGTTCGCCATGTCCATGGGCATGCTGCTGTTCTGGGCTGTGCTCATCACCGGGGCGGTGCTGCTCGTGCGGGCCCTGATCCGCTCCGACGAACGGAGACGTCCTGCAACGCGCTCGTCCAGCGAGCCCGGAGCCGCTCACGGACCAGTCGTACCCTCACCCGAGGAGGTTCTGGCTGGCCGCTTCGCCCGCGGCGAGATCGACGAACAGGAGTACCGCGCCCGCCTGGCGACCCTCCGAGACACCGCCCGCCTCGTCAAACACTGACCGCAGGGCACGCCGGAGCACCGCCTCGAAAACGTGGTGCTCGACCACGTGGAACCGCGAGGGCCATGGCCACGGCCACACACGAAGCCGCCCACACACGAAGCCGCGGAGCCGCGGCTGGGCCTACTACCGGGCCGTTCCCGCGCCGTAGCTCACAGGTCCTCTTCGGTGTCGTTTTCCGACACCGAAGAGGGCACGGTGTGGCTAGAGGGCGCCGCGGTTCCACGGGCCGGTGATCGCGGCCGTGAAGCCGCTGCCCACCTCGACGCCACCGAACACGTTCACGAACAGGGTCCTGCCGTCGGGGGCGAAGCAGGCGCCCGCGAACTCCGCGCTGCTGAAGTGGTTGACCGCGAACTCGAAGGTCTTCCCGGCCCGGGTCAGGCCGATCAGCCGGTTCACGTCTTCCACGCCGGGCGCCAGCGGGTGCAGGTCCCCGTCGTCGGAGGCGTCGTCCTCGCAGAGCAGCAGGCTGCCCTTCGGGCTGATCGTGATGTTGTCCGGGGAGTCGAGGACGGAGCCGCCGGGGGACTCGAACACCAGACGCAGGCGCCCCCCGTCGGTGTGCCGGCGTCCGCCGCGGGTGCCCTGCCCCCTGCCGGGCTCGTACTCCCAGATCTGGCCGAAGCCCTCGGCGTACCCGTCGGAGTTCACGTCACCGTTCTTGACGTCACCACCGCTGGTCGAGGAGAAGAAGATCGTGCTCTTCGCCGCCCAGATGCCCTCGAGGCGGTTGAACTTCGCGCCGCCCCCGGCCCAGCCCTGCGCGAACACGCTCGTCGCCCCGGGCTTGTCCGCCTCGACGATGGTGTCGGGGTCCGGGTCGTCGATGTCGACCCATTCGACGGGCAGCCAGGCGGAGGCCTTCTGCCCCTGCCGGAGGTCGACCTGCGCGCGGCCCTTGATCGCGAGGATCTGGAGCAGACCGCCCTTCTCCAGCTTGTTCGGGTCCTTCGGGAGGAAGCGGTAGAAGCCGGAGCCGCGGCCGGAACCGCCGTCCTCGGTCAGGTAGACGAAGCCGGTCCGGTCGTCGACGGCGACCGCCTCGTGGGCGAACCGGCCGAGGGCGGTCAGCGGCACCGCGGGCACGGTCTTCCCCGCGTCGGCGGGGACGAGGTAGGCGTAACCGTGCTTCTTGTCGTAGCCGTTGGCCGGCCCGGCGATCGTCTCCTCGCAGGTGATCCAGCCCCGTCCGCGGTAGGCGATGCCGCCCGCGCAGTTGACGATGGTGCCGTTGAGTCCGATGTAGTCGTTGACGAGGGTGCGGGTCCTGGGGTCGTAGTCGAGGACCGTGACACCGCCGAACGCCTTCGGGTCGTACTTGGTGGCCGCCGGGCCGGCGACCGAGCCGCTACCGGCCGGCTGACGGTCCTCCTGGTTGCGGATCAGGCGGACCCTGCCGCCGCGCAGCGCGAAGGCGGCCATCCCGTCATGGCTGGTCCCGTTGAGAGTCCCAGGGTCGCTGACCAGAGGGGTGCCGGTCTTGCCGAACACCACGTAGCTGAACCCGGCGGGCAGCGCCAGGTACGGCTGGCCGGTCGGCTCGTTGGCTGGCACCAGGGGAGACAGCGGGCCGTATCCACCCGCCTGGTCGCTGCCGCCCCGAGCCGGCGACGCTGCCAGCGCGGCGTTGTCCAGTGCCGGCAGCAGCGCCGAGGCCACGACCGCGCCGCCTGCCACGGCCGCTCCGCGTCCCAGCAGAGTCCGCCTGTCCATCGAAGTCACATCCACATCCCTCGTCAGCCCTGCATGACGGTGACCGTCAGCCCCCGGCTGTGAAGGAGGTATGTCGCCGGAAGCTGGACGGCCACCGCGGCCGACCCTCCCAGTCCTTCTGGTACCGCCGCAGGTGGGAACAGGTGGCATCGATATGAAGGATTCGTTAATAGATCGCGGTCGATGCTTCCCCCGGGAGCCCGCCAGCTGGGGAAACGGTCTGCGCGTCGGACGGAACCGTGGTGGCACGTCGGGTCGGGCGGGGCCGTCCGCTCGGGCCTCGTCGGCGGGCACAGGTGTGGGCCGCCTGGCAGCATTTCGATCGAGATCTTCGCGCCTCCGGCCGCTGGACTCATGAGATGATCTGTGTCGAGGCGGCATGCCTGCTGGAACAGCGGCCACAACGGCCATACCGGCATGTCGTGATCGACGAGGCACAGGACCTCAGCCCGGTGCAGTGGCGCTTCCTGCGGGCGGCGGTCGCGCCAGGCGCGGACGACATCTTCGTCGCTGGCGATGCCAGCCAGCGCATTCACCACAACCGCGTGAGCCTGCGGGAACTCGGCATACCGGTGGTCGTGGTCGGCACCATGCACCGGATGAAGGGGCTGGAGTTCCGGTGCCTGGCGGTTCTTGGCGTCGGCGAGCGCCAGGTTCCCGCCTCGAGCGCGGTAACGCCAGCTGGGGAGGACGGAATCGCGCACGCCCAGGACGTCCAGCGAGAGCGCTGTCTGCTCTTCGTGGCGTGTACCCGGGCGCGGGAGGAGTTGTCGGTCTCCTGGCATGGCCCCCAGAGCCCGTTCCTCGCCCCGTTCGATCCGGCGATCCGCCCCGTGTGATCCGCCCGCGACGGTCGCTCCCGGGTCGTGCTACCGGGGCGCGCCTGCGACAGCGGCCGAGAAGGCCAGGGCCGTCCGCGTGCTGGCTCGGCGCGGTCGCCCGGGCCAACGGGCTGGTTCTCCGTAAACGGACTGGTCCTGGCGCCTGTGCCGGACTAGAAACGAGCGATGACCTTGCCGTCGGAGGAGTCGTCGTCCGAGGAGTTGCTACCGGGCACCCGCCGTGCGTTGCTGCACCGGCTGGCGGTCGGGCAGGCGGAGGGGCGCACGCCCTCGCTGGTCGGCGCGGTCGTGCGCGGCGGCCGGCTGGTCTGGGCCGACGGTCGGAGCATGATCGACGGGCACAGCCCGGACGCCGACGTCCAGTACCGGATCGGCTCGATCACGAAGACCTTTGTCGCGGTGCAGGTCATGCGCCTGCGTGACGAGGGCGTACTGGACCTGGCCGATCCGCTGGACCGTCACCTGCCCGGCACCGCGGCGGGGCCGGGGGCCGGGGCCGGGGCAGGGGCCCTGACGATCGCCCAGCTGCTCGGCCACACCTCGGGCCTCGCGTCCGAGCCGCCCGGTCCCTGGTGGGAACGCACGCCTGGAACGCTGCGGCCACTGCTCGACGACGTGCTCCACGAGCCGGCGGTACGCCATCCGGCGGGCCGCCGCTTCCACTACTCGAACCCCGGGTTCGCGCTGCTCGGAGCGCTGGTCAGCCGGCTGCGCGGACAACCGTGGGGCGACGCGCTGCACGAGGAGGTGCTGGCGCCGCTCGGCCTGACCCGGACCACGCTCTCCCCACAGGCACCGCACGCCGGCGGCTTCGGGGTGCATCCCTGGGCGGATGTGATGGTGCCCGAGCCGTTGGAGGACACCGGTGTGATGGCGCCGGCGGGTCAGCTCTGGTCGACCGCCGCCGACCTGTCCCGCTGGGCCGCGTTCCTGGCGCAGGGCGACAAGGCCGTTCTGAGCGCCGACACCCTCGCCGAGATGCGCCAGCCCGCCTCCGGCCCGGACGAGGCAGACGGCTGGACCACCTCTTACGGGCTCGGCCTGCAACTACGACGGCAGGACGGCCGACTGCTGTACGGCCACCTCGGCTCGATGCCGGGGTTCCTGGCCGCCGTTCTGGTGAGTCAGCGCGACGACGTCGCCGCCGTCGTCCTGGCGAACGTGACCGCTGGGCCGGCGGTGGCGCTGATCGCCGCCGACCTGATCCGCATCGTCGGCGAGCACGAGCCACGCATCCCGGACCCGTGGCGCCCGCTGCCGGCCGTCGATCCAGCGCTTCTGGCGCTCACCGGCCTGTGGCACTGGGGCCCGTCGCCACACCTGCTACATCTGCGCGCCGACCGTGGGCTGGAGCTCATCCCGCAGAGCCAGACGGGCCGTGGCGCCCGTTTCCGTGCTGAGGCGGACGGCACCTGGACCGGGCTGGACGGGTACTACGCGGGTGAGACACTGCGCGTCGTCCGCGCACCGGACGGCGCGGTCAGCCACCTGGACATCGGCACCTTCGTGTTCTCCCGCACGCCCTACGACCCGGACGCGGACATCCCCGGCGGCCTCGACCCGGGCGGCTGGCGGACATACTGACCCGCGTTCCAGGAGCACGGTCCGAGCGTCCGTGCCAGACCGCGGCCGCCAGGCGCACGCGCGGCTCCCACGGTTCCAGGAATGCGGATCAGCGGGCAACGGTGGCTTCGGCCAGTTCGATGACGCCGTGGATGTAGAGGACGACCGCGGCGGTGCTGGCCCAGCACAGCATCGTCGCGACCGCCAGCAGGACACCCGCCCGGGTCTGGCGGAGCGGCGGATCGAGCAGGTCATGCACCCGGTCGACGACATGATCGTGGGCGGCACCGAGACCGTGGGGATGATCGTGGGCGGCACCGAGACCGTGGGGATGATCGTGGGCGGCGCCGGGGCGGTGGGGCGGTGCCGCGGGCCGGCCGAGCGCGGCCCGGCCCAGCGCGTGGGCCACCGTGGACGGGTCACCGACCGCGCGGACCGCGGCGGCATCCGCCCACCGCTCGATCGCATGGTCGACGGCGGGGGCGATCAGTGCCGTCAGGGGGTTGGCCGCGGCGGCGAGGCGGGTCAGCTGGACGTAGCGGTGGTGGTGGTGACGCAGGTGGGCCTGCTCGTGTGCGAGCAGCGCCAGACGCTGCGGCCCGGTCAGCAGGCGCAGCATGCCGGTGGAGACGACGACGCGTCGGTTGCGGCCAGGAACGGCGTAGGCGTGCGCGGCGGTGTCGTCGACGATCACCAGTCCGCCCACCGCGGGCAACGCCGCGGCCGCGGCCGTGGTCCGGCGCGCGCCCACCACGACCCGGATGAGGTGGACGCCGGTCCGGCCGAGCAGGATGACCGCCAGCGCCCCTGTGGCCAGGCCGGCCGCGTGGGGAATCGGCAGCGTCGCGCGCAGGATCGGGGTCGACCAGTCGTGCGGGTGCGCCGCGGGAAAAAGATCAACCGTGCCGAGGTACGCGGACAGCGACAGCATCGTCTCGACGGCCACCGACACCGTCACCGCGAATGTGGTGAGGAGCACGGGGAGATACCGGGCCGCGCCCGCCGCGGCCCTGCTCCCGGCGAGTCCGACGACAGCCGGAAACAGGGCCAGGGCGAGCAGGAACACCGGAGTGAGCGTCGTCATCTCGGTCTCCGGTTCCGGGTGTCCGGTCCCGGCGGCTTCTCGTCGGGCTCGGGGTGTCGGGCGAGCAGGTCCCGCAGGATCTGTTCGGAGTCCTCGTCCAGGCTGTCGACGAACCGGGACAGCACCGTAGCGCGATCGACGCCGGCGTCGAGCAGCTTCTGCATCTGGCGCGCGGTGAGCCCGGCCTGGGTTTCGGGCAGGCTGCCGACCAGCTGGTAGGCGTAGGCGCGGCCGCGGGGGGTGCGGGTCAGGGCCTGTTTGGCGTACAGACGTGTCAGAGTCGTCAGGATAGTCGTGTAGGCCAGGTCATCGCCCAGTTCGGCCTGGACCTGCGCCGCGGTCAACGGCCCGTCGGCCGCGGCGAGGCAGGCGACGACCTCGCTCTCCAGGCCCCCGCTCGGGCGGGGGCGGGCTCGACCGGCCACGGTGCCTCCCGTCGCTCGTTGCCTGGCGGCGCATCGCCGTGTTGCGCCGCCCAGCGATTGTGACATCACGCAGAGCGGACAATCTGTCCGCCGCACGCCCGTTGCCCCAGCTCAGCCCGATGTCGGGCGGAAAGTTGGCTTGCGTTTTCGGTAACTATTAGGTATGCCTAACCTTCAACAACTATCGCCAGATAGTTGTTGATCTGGAGGATCAAGTGTCGTGTTCGCCAACTACCTGATCGGCCTGCGTGAAGGCCTCGAGGCCGCGCTGGTCGTGAGCATCCTGATCGCCTACCTGGTCAAGGTTGGCCGACGGGACCGGCTGGTGGTCGTCGCCGGTGGGGTGGCCCTGGCGGTCGCTGTCAGCGTCACGTTCGGGGCGCTGCTGACGTACACGTCGACGAGCCTGCTCGCGGACTTCAGGAGCCAGGAGATCTTCGGCGGCACGATGTCCGCGATCGCGGTGGTGTTCGTCACCGGGATGGTCTTCTGGATGCGTCGCACCGCCCGCAGTATGCGCGCGGAGCTGGACGGACGGCTCTCCTCGGCACTGGAGCTGGGCACCTTCGCCGTCGTCCTCACGGCCTTCCTCTCGGTGGCCCGCGAGGGCCTGGAGACCGCGTTGTTCTTCTGGTCGGCGGTGCAGGCCGCGGGAAGCACGACGGAGCCGGTGATCGGTTTCTCGCTGGGCATCGCGACCGCGGTGGTGCTCGCCTGGCTGCTGTACCGGCGGTCGGTCCGGCTGAACCTCGCCCGGTTCTTCACCTGGACGGGCGCCGGCCTGATCGTGATCGCGGCCGGGGTGCTGGCCTACGCGATCCACGACCTGCAGGAGGGCGGCGTCATCGGCGGGCTGAACACCCTTGCCTTCGACGTCAGCGAGCAGATCTCACCAGGGTCGTGGTACGGGTCCCTGCTCAAGGGCGTCTTCAACTTCACCCCGCAGACCACCGTCGCCCAGGCGATCGCCTGGGCCGCCTACATCGTCCCGGTCATGACCTTGTTTTTCCTCGGTCATCGGATCCGGTCCGGCCAGCCGAGCGAGTCGAGCCAGCCGAGCGAGCCAAGCCAGCCGAGCGAGCCAAGCCAGCCGAGCGAGCCAAGCCAGCCGAGCCAGCCGAGCCAGCCGAGCCAGCCGAGCCAGCCGAGTGGGCCGCCGCCCGTCCCGTCGGGATCTACCAGCTGACGGCCGCTGACGGCCACCGCGGTGGCGGGTGCCGCCACTTACGGCTGATCCATCTGTCGCATCGCCAGAAACCTTGAGGAGAACCGGTGAAATCGCCTGTCGGCCGCGTCATGCGCCTGGCCTGTCCTGTCGTCGTGGCCGCTACCCTGGCCGCGGCCTGCTCGTCGGACAACTCGACTGACGCCGGCTCGTCCGGCGCCGGCGGGGGACCGATCGCGGTGAACGCGGGTGACAAGGACTGCAAGGTGGCCAGCGCGGAACTGCCCGCGGGCCGGCACACCTTCGAGGTCACCAACACCGCGTCGCAGGTCACCGAGGTTTACGTCTACGCCGACGGCGACCGGATCATGGGCGAGGTCGAGAACGTCGGCCCGTCGACGAAGCGGAACCTGATCGTCGATCTGCCGGCCGGCAGGTACCAGGTGGCGTGCAAGCCCGGCATGGTGGGCGACGGCATCCGCACCGCGCTCACGGTTACCGGCGAGGCCGCGCCGCCGCAGACGCTCGACCAGAACCTGCAGACCGCGGTCACCTCGTACAAGACGTACGTCGGGTCCGAGACCCAGGCGCTGGTCGACACCACCGCGGGGTTCGTCGAGGCGATCAACTCGGGTGACCTGGCCAAGGCCAAAGAGGCCTACCCGAACGTCCGACTGCACTATGAGCGCATCGAGCCGATCGCGGAGTCCTTCGGCGACCTCGACCCGCTCATCGACATGCGCATCGACGATGCCACGCCCGACACCCCGTTCGTCGGCTTCCACGCGATCGAGCAGAAGCTGTTCGAGGGGAACACCCTGGACGGAACCCAGCCGCTCGCCACGGCACTGACCACGAACGTCGGCAAGCTCAACGAGCTGATCAAGACCGTGGAGCTCACGCCGCTGGTCATGGCCAACGGGGCGAAGTCGTTGCTCGACGAGGTCGCCGCGTCGAAGGTCACCGGTGAGGAGGAGCGCTACTCCCGCATCGACCTGGTCGACTTCGCGGGCAACGTCGACGGCGCCAAGTACGTCTACAGCGCGCTGCGCCCGGCCCTGCAGGAGAAGGACCCGGAGCTGGTGGCGACGCTCGACAAGCGCTTCCCCGTGCTGGTCAGCCTGCTCGACAAGCACCTGGCCAAGCCGGGGGACAGCGGCTACATCCCCGGCAGCCCGTACATCTCCTACGACAGCCTCACCCAGGACGAGGTCAAGGCCCTCGCCGTCGAGGTCGACGCCATCTCCGAGCCCATCGGACAGATCGCCGGAGTCGTGACCAGCAAGTGAGCCGACTGCCTGATCCCAGCGGCCCGGACGCCGTCGCCACCGAGGACCCCACCACCGCCGTCACCGCCAGCGGCGCCGGCGCCGCTGGCGACGCCGACGCCGATGGCCCGCGCAGCGGCCGCGGGAGCCAGCCGGCGCCCGCGGCACGCGGTTTCAGTCGTCGCCGCATGGTCGCGTTCCTCGGTGGCGCCGCGGCTGTCGGCGCGGGCGGCACCGCCGCCGGCTTCGTCGCCTCCAACTCGGAGGAGGAGTCGCCGGGGTCGGGCCAGAGGGTTCCGTTCTTCGGTTCGAACCAGGCCGGAATCGTCACCCCGGTACAGGACAGGCTGCACTTCGCCGCCTTCGACCTAAGCCCGGCGGCCACCCGCGACGACCTGATCGCGCTGCTCACCGCCTGGACCAACGCGGCGTCCAGGATGACCGCCGGGCTGGACGTCGGCACCGGCGCTGTCACCGGTGCGCCCGGCTCCCCGCCGGACGACACCGGTGAGGCGCTGGGGCTGTCGCCCGCCCGGCTGACCCTCACACTCGGCTTCGGCACCAGCCTGTTCACCGATGCCAACGGCAAGGACCGTTTCGGGATCGCCGCTTCGCGACCGGCGCAGCTCGCCGACCTGCCTGCCTTCCCCGGCGACGCCCTCGACCCAGCCTCCAGCGACGGCGACCTGTGCGTGCAGGCCTGTGCCGACGACCCGCAGGTGGCCGTGCACGCCATCCGCAACCTGGCCCGTCTCGCCCGGGGCACCGCCTCGGTGCGCTATTCCCAGCTCGGGTTCGGCCGCACCAGCTCCACCTCGACCGACCAGATCACCCCGCGCAACATGATGGGCTTCAAGGACGGCACCGCCAACATCAGGGCCGAGGACACGCCCACCATGAACACCCACGTCTGGGTCCAGCCCGGCGACGGGCCGGACTGGATGACCGGCGGCAGCTATCTCGTCAGCCGCCGCATCCGCATGCTCATCGAGCCCTGGGACAGCACCCCGCTCACCGAGCAGGAACGGGTCATCGGCCGCACCAAGGGAAGCGGAGCTCCGCTCGGCCAACAGGACGAGTTCGACCCGTTGGACTTCGCGGCGAAGGACTCCGCCGGAGAGCTGGTCGTCGACACCAAGGCCCACGTACGGCTCGCCCACCCGACCCAGAACAACGGCGCCGTGATCCTGCGCCGTGGCTACTCCTTCACCAACGGCACCGACAACCTCGGCCGCCTCGACGCCGGGCTGTTCTTCATCGCCTACCAGCGGGACCCGCGGACCCAGTTCGTCACAATTCAGAAATCACTGGCCGGCAGGTCCAACGACGCGCTCAACGAATACATCCAGCACGTCGGCAGCGGCCTGTACGCCTGCCCGCCGGGCGTCCAGCCAGGACAGTACTGGGGCCAGAAGCTCTTCGCCTGACAACACGGTCGACTCGGCCGGCCTGTCCGTCGCGCACCGCCGTCGTTCTCGATGACCGCTTCTGGGCCGACCGCCGGGATCTGGGCCCGTCTCCACGGCCATCTCCTCTCGCTGCTCGCCGGGTGTCAGGCTTTGCGGGCGATGGCCCCGTATCCGCCGACCTCGGCGTCGGTCAGGCCGGTTGGCGTGTCGTCGTCGGGGCGCCAGCGGTGCAGGAGCTGCACCCCGGGGTCGACGAGGTCCAGACCGTCGAAGAAGCGGACGACCTCGGAGTGGGTACGTGGCCGGGCGGGGATTCCCTGCTTCCGGTAGATCTCGGCGAGCCGTTCCACCTCCTGCGGGGCGAAGTCGGGTGTGACGTGGGTGAGCGTCAGGGTGCTGCCGGCGGGAAGGGCGTCCATGAGGGTGCCGACGATGCCGTAGGGGTCGTCGGAATCCGGAATGAAGTGGAAGATCGCGACGAGGGACAGCGCGACCGGTTGTGTCAGGTCGAGGGTGTCAAGCAGTTCCGGTGCGCGCAGGATCCGGGCCGGGTCGCGGATGTCGGCGTCGAGGTAGGCGGTGCGCCCCTGTGGGCTGCTGGTCAGCAGGGCGCGGGCGTGGGTGAGCACGATCGGGTCGTTGTCCGCGTACACCACTCTTGCCTCGGGGGTGATCCCCTGCGCGACCTCGTGGAGGTTCGGGCTGGTGGGAATGCCGGTGCCGATGTCCAGGAACTGGCGTATTCCGAGCTCACCGGCAAGGTGGCGGGTGGCCCGGATGAGGAACGCCCGGTTCTGGCGCGCGGTCACCTGCAGCCCGGGGAAGGCATGGAGAGCCTGGTCCGCGGCGGCCCGGTCGGCGGGGAAATTGTCTTTCCCACCGAGGTAGTAGTCGTACATGCGGGCGGAATGCGGAAGGTCGGTCCGAAGATCAACGGTCGGGATCTCGTCCATCAACTTCCGCCAGCGCCCCTTACCGGGAGTGTTGTTCGTCATGCCTGATCTCCCGTGCCACCGTCATGATCAAGGATCGGATGATCCGGGAACCGGATCATCTCAAAGATGGGCCCGTGGGATCGAAAGGCCATGCCTGTTGCTGATCTATAGCTTTTCGGGGGGACGGTAAGTCGAAGCCAGATGTTCCCGACCACTGTCACTCCGCCGTCACTCCGCCGTCGGTCCGCGCAGGTCCACCCGCTGCCCGGCTTTCCGGCGCAGCGGGTGGACGTCACGTTGGTCTGATGCCTGTCACGCCGGTTGGGTGGGGCTCCCGTCCGTCCGTTGGCGGCGCCGGCCGCGAACCAGCCCGGCGGTCGCGTCGAGGGCGAGGAAGGCCAGGAGAGTCACTCCGAGCACGGGCAGCGCCCAGCCGACCGCGGCGGTGACCAGGACCAGGGCGACCAGCGCGGGCCTGGGTACCCGCCGCCAGGTGCCCCGGGTGGGGGCCGGGCCGACGATGCCTGCATGGTCCGCTCGGGTGGGACGGCGCTGCCACCACATCCGGTAGCCCCAGACGATCACGCAGACCAGGCCGCCCGCGAGGCTGGCCAGCAGGATCTGGTTGGCCACCCCGAACAGCTCGCCCATGTGCGCGGCGATGCCGATCTTGGTGAGCTGCGCGAGCAGCGGCCAGCTCTCCCAGCGCACCTCGTTGACCACCCTGGCGTCAGCCGGGTCGACCGCCACCTGGTCGAGTCGTACCGGCCAGCGCCGGTCGGTCTGGGCCACAGTCCACGCCGTGCCGGCCTCGGCCGGTGGTGTGATCTCAACGGGTCCGTCGAGGCCCGCCCCGCGCGCGGCGGCGATGATCCGGTCCACCTTGTCCACACCTGCCGCGTCCGAGGAACTGGTCTCGGTGGCACCGGCGATGGTGTGGCCCTCGTGTTCTCCACCGATCCCGCTGCTCCCACCGATCCCACGGTTGCCGCCCGCGGGGGCAGCCTGGGGCAGGGCGGTGTCGAGATCGGGGGTGTGACTGTCGGCGGCGTCCAGGGCGGAGGAGAAGTGCGCCCCGGCGTAGCGAGACCAGGTCAGACCGGTTGCGGACAGGAACAGCAGGCCGATGAGCAGCCAGACGCCGAGGCTCCCATGCCAGGCCATCGTGCGTCGTCGCCCGCGGGCGGTGAGGTCGGGCAACAGGACCCGGGGCCCCCCCCCGGCCCCCCCCGGGCGGCGGCCCCCCCCCACC